>OMQZ01000198.1 GCA_900313355.1 uncultured Rhodospirillaceae bacterium | reverse complement strand
CGCGAAAAGCTAAAATGTTAGCAGAAAAGCTAAAGACGAATGATACGCAATATGCCGAAGATATGTTTTTGCTCGGCATTATGCACGGTTTTAGGCTAAGAGATATATGTTGACAAAAACGAAAAAAGTAATATAATACCACAAAAATAATTCCAAAATGGAGACAGATAATGAGTGATTACAAACCCAAAAGATTTACGAAAAAAGTAGAGCTGTTTGATTTTGACTACGGTCCGGAAATTGAGGAGGAAGAAATCAGTCCGGCAGAGGCTTTGG
Organism: uncultured Rhodospirillaceae bacterium; assembly: GCA_900313355.1. Taxonomy (GTDB): domain Bacteria; phylum Pseudomonadota; class Alphaproteobacteria; order RF32; family CAG-239; genus UBA1254. The sequence continues at coordinate 2,688 of OMQZ01000198.1, read as the reverse complement.
AACCGGGGTATGGGGTTGATCATATTGAAGAGTTTAAACGCGTAGAAAATATATTTTCAGATGGTGATCCTCTTAAAGCTCAAATTTGGGATACGGCTCAAATTTGGGGCGCATACATGGAAGAAGAACTCAGACAATCCGAAGATCATAAATTAACTGAAGAAATTGTGGAGCAAACACAAGAGGTTTTGGAAGAATGGAATGCTTATTATGATGGTTGGGGGTGTGAGAGCATACCATACATATTGGCAACAACATGGAAATACGGACAAGAATTTGCAAAATTATACGGGTTAGATCAGGACCAAATAAATTTTGAACGAGCAGCCACAAGTGACAGAGCTTATTTTTCAGGTAAAAAATTTCAAAGGGAAAAGGAAAAGACAATAGAGATACGAGCAAAATATTTGGCCAATATTTTAGAAACGCCTGAAAATTTGCAATATTTTCTGAAAGAGTTAAAAAGCAAGAAACTAGAAGAAATAGAATTTACCGGCGCAACAGTAGATGAGATTATACCGGCCATATCATTTAAGCCTGAAAGAACAACAAAGACTAAGGTTTTAAGTGTTTTGGAAGCTGCTGAAAAAATAATGGCGGAAAAATCAGCCGTTTCAAAAGATAAATCAAATGATATCAGCTTGAAGATTGCGAATAAACAACTGAACGCAAAACATCAGCGATAGGCTAAAATATTGTCTTGTGCTTTGAAAAAATATGTTAAGAATGTAAGCAACCTATAGAGCGTGTGCAAGGGACAAGCCCTTTGACCACACAGCATCGTCTGTCAAAAACGACGCTGAAAAAGTTTTGGTGGATTTCACAAGGCGAACACCTTCAAAACTGAGCATTAAGGAGCTCATTGAAAGGCTCAAAAGCTTTTTTTACATAAACAGATAAAAGGGCTTGAATTTCAAAACTGTTTCGAGTATAAACGCAATACAAAAATCCGATAAATTTTAAACAAAGGGAGATAAAGCGTGGATCATCAAGATGAAATACTTCGTATTTTAGATGATTTAAGGACATGTCGTATAGATATTAAAAACTTTGGAACAGAAACAAATGCAGTAGAAATAGAAGCAAACGGCATGTCTATTTCTGAGCCTTCGTGGTTCACAAACGAAGAGGGCAAAGGAAAAGTGCTCCAAAGCAGCGATATGAAAAGTGTTATTAAAATCAAGGCAATTAATGACGGCAATTTAAGAATTTCTTTTCGCAGTCAAGATAAACGCTTTAATGACGAACATTACCCCCTTTGGATTGATTATAAATCAATAAAAATCAATGGCGAAGAATTATTGTTTATGCCAGTTGCAACTTGGCACGATAAACCATATCTATATGAAACGCCTGTTAAAGATGGGCAAGAAGTTACTCTAGAAGTAGAACAGCAATATCGTTTATATATGAAAAAAGAAGTAAAGGATCTTCTGTCAAAACTTTATCCAAACGATAATTTTGTTTGCAAGCATATCAATGAGATTTCTGATGAAATATCTGAAAAAACAGAAGAATATTCTGAGATAGAACTTAAGGATTTTCCACAAATTACGGCCGATTGCTTCATTCCTATAGGAGAGGCTTGCCGCCCAGCAAATTGGCTTAAAGAATATGGCTTGAGATATTGTTCGTTACCATTTGATTGGTTGGGTGAGTGTAAATTACCATTTATTGTCAAATCAATTGTTAATGGTATAGATGATTGGTTTTCTGAATATAGATTAGATTCGTCAAAAGACAATAAAACATGTCGTTATGTTTATGATACGAAGAATTGTTTTAGGTCAAGGCATGCTTTCCCAGTAGACAAAACGGTAGATGAATATATGCCGGAATTTAAAGAAATATTCAGGCGTAGATGCGAAAGATTGGTTGGAATAATAAAAGAATCAGACACAATATGTTTTGTTTGCAACAATCGCTGGGATACAATATACAATTTTTATTTATTTATAAAAAAAATCAAAGAATTGTATCCTCACAAGAGTTATAAACTTTTACATGTTCATCACAATGAAGAAAAAAAAGAAATCACAGAATATAGGTTTAATAATGATATAACTATCTATAACATTGAGGCATATGACCTTCATAAAGAAAAAAATAATAAATCTACCTCTAAATTTTGGATAGGCAATGAGGATTTATGGAACGAAATTTGTAAGAATTTATCCTTATCAACAGCAGTACAATCAAAATTAGCAAGCAATACAAAAAAACAATTAAAAATTAATTTTATAGATCTTTATAAAGATTTCGATAAAAATAACAATTTTTACTCTAACATTTTAAAAAAATATTATGATGTCCAATTATCTGAAACTCCGGATTTTTTGTTCTATTCGTGTTTTGGAACAGAACATCTGAAATATAAAAACGGTGTTAAAATATTTTTTACCGGTGAGAATGTTTTGCCGAATTTTAATGAGTGCGATTATGCCACGGGGTTTGATTATATAGATTTTGGTGGAAGATATTTTCATAAAACCGGTGCGTTACCTAATAAAACGATATGTAATCGGTCAGAAGTTGATGAGAGTTATTTTAATCGCAAATTTTGTAATTTTATTTATTCCAACACAACTTCCGGCGAAGGGGCTCTCTTGCGTCAAGAATTTTGTAAAAAACTGATGGAATATAAACATGTCGATTGTCCGGTCAAAGTTTTAAACAACATGACGGCGG
>OMQZ01000194.1 GCA_900313355.1 uncultured Rhodospirillaceae bacterium | reverse complement strand
GAGGCGGATATCGATTCGGCAATGCGCGAAATCAGAGTCGCCCTTTTGGAAGCCGATGTTTCACTCTCTGTTGTCAAAGACTTTATCGCTCACGTTAAAGAGCAGGCTTTGGGCGAAAAGGTTGTGCGTTCAGTTCAGCCCGGTCAGATGGTTGTCAAGATTGTGCATGACGAACTCGTCAAGCTTTTAGGCAGCGACGAAACCGAGATCAATTTAAACGCACCGGCACCGGCTGTGGTTTTGATGGTTGGTTTGCAAGGCTCCGGAAAAACAACAACAACAGCAAAAATTGCAAACAAACTCAAGAAAAACAAAAAGGTGTTGATGGCATCACTTGATGTTTATCGTCCGGCGGCACGCGAGCAATTGGCTCAGCTTGGAAAGCAGGTTGGTGTTGACTGCCTTGAGATTGTTGAGGGAGAAACGCCGATTGAAATCACGGAGCGTGCCCTAAAAACAGCAAAAACAGGCGTTTATGATGTTTTGTTTTTGGATACGGCAGGACGTCTTCAAATTGACGAAGAGCTGATGGGCGAGGTTTCGGAGGTCAAAAAACTTTCAAATCCGATTGAAACACTGCTCGTTTGTGATGCCCTAATCGGTCAAGAGGCGTGCAATGTTGCCAAAGCTTTCAACGAAAAAATCGGTGTAACGGGGCTTGTTTTAACACGAGTTGACGGCTCATCAAGAGCCGGCGCGGCACTGTCTATGAAAATGGTTACGGGTGTGCCCATTAAATATTTGGGAACAGGTGAAAAGACAGATGAAATCGAGGCTTTTCATGCTGACCGAATAGCCGGTCGCATTTTAGGACAGGGTGATGTGGTCACCCTCGTTGAAAAGGCGATGGAAAATATCGATCGTGCACAGGCTGAAAAAGAAGCGCTTCAAATGATGAAAGGCAAATTTGATTTAAACGATTTGCTTTCTCAAATGCGCCAGATGAAAAAGCTCGGCTCAATGGGGAGCATCTTATCAATGATCCCCGGAATTTCGAAATACAAAGCTCAGCTTGAACAAATCAACGGTGATGAAATCTTGAAAAAACAAGAGGCAATTATTCTTTCAATGACAAAGGCCGAAAGGTCTAACCCCGATATCATCAAGGCAAGCCGCAAAAAGCGTATTGCATCAGGCTCAGGGGTTGAAGTAACGGATGTCAATAAGCTCTTAAAATCATATGAGCAAATGGCTTCGATGATGAAACAAATGGGTAAATTCGGCTCGATGAAGGGACTTGCCCAAATGGTCAAACGTTCGGGCATGGGAGGTTTTCCTTTTAACCCGATGAACAACAAACGGTTTTAGGCCTTTGCCATAAGGTATAGAACCATAACAATTTAACTTTTTAAGAAAGGAATTTATAAAATGGCAGTTCGTATCAGATTATCAAGAGGCGGTTCTAAAAAACGTCCGTTCTATCGTATTGTTGCCGCAGATCAACGCGCACCTCGCGATGGACGTTTTATCGAAAAATTAGGTACATATAATCCGCTTCTTCCGAAGGATCATCAAGATCGTTTGATCGTTGATGTTGAAAGGGTTTCTGCATGGCTTAAAAAAGGTGCAGAGCCGACAGAAAGATTGCAAAAATTATTTGCAGCTTTAGGTTTGTGTGAAGCTCCGGCAATTCATGAACAACCGAAAAAATCTGCGCCTCGTGCAAAAACATTAGAGCGCATCAAAGAAAAAGAAGAAAAAGCAAAAGCTGCTCAAGAGGCTGCCGCTGCTGCTACGGCTGAAACCGCTGAATAATTGTTAAATATTATTTTTTAAGGACTGAAAATATGTCAGACCGGGTTTGTTTGGGAAAAATAGTTGCGGCGCACGGTATCAAAGGAGAAGTTAAAGTCAAAAGCTTTACTTCAAATCCGAAAGATGTGTGTGCCTACGGCAAACTTTCAAACAAAGACGGAACGCGCGTTTTTGATGCACACGTTGTCGGTTTTTCAAAAGAACTTTTGCGTGTGAAAATTTCGGGAGTTGATTCACGAAATGAAGCAGAAGACTTGAGAGGGACGGAGCTTTATGTTTCTCGCGATGTGTTGCCTGATTTGGAAAAAAACACTTTTTATCAGACGGATTTGGTCGGATTAAAAGTTGTTAAAGAAAATACAAATGAACAAATCGGACAAGTTGTGGGGGTGTTTAATTTCGGTGCCGGAGATATTTTGGAAATTAAATTTGAGGGCATGAAACAAACACAAATGCTGCCGTTTGATGATGCTTTTGTGCCGAGTGTGGATATCAAAAACGGTTTTGTTGTGATAAGTGATGCTTCTGTGGCATACATCAAAGACGAGGGAAAAGATGAAGGTTAAGGTTTTAACGCTTTATCCTGAAGTTTTTCCGGGGTTCTTGGGCTTTTCTTTGACAGGCAAGGCCTTGTCTGAAGGAAAGTGGAGCTTAGAGGTTGTCAACATCAGAGATTACGCAACAGATAAATACGGTTCTGTTGATGACACACCTTGCGGCGGGGGCGCCGGAATGGTGATGAGAGCAGACATTTTAGGCTCGGCAATTGATGCCAACTATAAAGGCGGAAAATTGATTTATATGACACCGAGAGGAAAACCGCTCACACAACAAAAATTGCACGAACTGACAAAGGAGCAATCAATAACGATTATATGCAATCGTTTTGAGGGCATCGACGAACGGATTATTGAAACATATGAGCCTGATGAAATCAGCATCGGTGATTATGTCTTAACCGGAGGCGAACAAGCGGCAATGATTTTGCTTGACGGAACAATCAGACTTTTGGACAGTGTTTTGGGCAATGATGAGTCATCACATGAAGAAAGTTTTGAAAACGGCCTTTTGGAATATCCGCAATATACGCGCCCCGTCGAATGGAATGGTAAGAAAGTTCCGGAAGTTTTGCTCTCCGGCCACCATGCAAATGTTGCAAAATGGCGTCAAGAACAGTCCTTGAAGATAACAAAAGAAAGGCGTCCTGACCTTTTTAAAAAATATCTTGATTTAAAAAAGGTTTAGGGTTATAAGATAACAAATTTTAAAGAAAAGGTTAAACTGATGAATATTTTGAAAAATTTAGAAAAAGAGCAAATGGAAAAGCTCACACAAGGTAAAAACCTTCCGGATTTCAAAGCCGGTGATACCTTGAGAGTTCACACGAAAGTTAAAGAAGGCGATCGTGAGCGTATCCAAATTTATGAAGGTGTTTGCATCGCTCGCAAAAACGATGGCTTAAACTCTTCATTCACAGTTCGCAAAATTTCTTTCGGTGAAGGTGTTGAACGTGTGTTCCCGCTTTATTCTCCGAATGTTGCAAAGATTGAAGTTGCACGTATCGGTAAAGTTCGCCGTGCAAAACTTTATTTCTTGCGTGCATTGCGTGGTAAGTCAGCTCGTATTGCCGACGATTTGACAACAACATCAAAAGCTGCTGCCGACAAAGCAAAAGCTGAAAAATAATCATTTGCTTTTAAGAAAATTAAAAACCGCTCTTTTACGGGCGGTTTTTGTTTTATTTGAAGAGAAGTAAATGTCTGAAAAATTTATTGAACGCTTGACATCAAAAAATAAAGGTATTAAAAGAAAAAAATGCAATTAAAACAAGACAAAGAAGGAAAACTTGTTTTAATTGCATGAAAGAAATACAAACGAAAGGAATCTAAATATGGCAAAAAAGACACAAAAAATAAGCGCCAAGAAAAGCGTAATTTCTATTATCGTCGCACTGTTGGTGGCAATTTTAGGCGTTGTGATAGTCTTAAAAAAATGTAATACATCGGTTGTGCCTGAACAAAGAGTGGTAACGGCCATAGCAGAGCAACAAATCGAAAAAATAACGGCACGCATAGACTTTACAACAACATTGGTTGATGAAGAAAATCCGCAATTTGAAGTTTATGTCGACGGGGCTGAAAATCCGGAAAAACAAGTTGGTTGGATGCCGAGATTAGGTTATCAAGGCTACACGGTTCAAAGAAAAAGCAATAAAGCAAAAATAAACATCAAAGTCTTAAATGATGCCGAAATCACAATGATCTTGCGTGGTCCGGATAAACGTGATGCCAATAACAAGATTATTGAAAATTGGGTGGATTATACATCTGTTACGGTCAATGGAGATGAAATCTTGCCAAAGACGACCGCAACATGGCACAACAAAGTGTTCAGACATATGATTAATGCAACCGCCGGTGATGAAATCGAAATCAAAGCCAGATGGAAAAAGCACGAGCCGGTTATCGTTGAATAAAGAAAAATATTCAATATGAACACAAAAACTTAAAGTGCGCCGAATTTGGCGCATTTTTTGTTTTAAAAATATGTTAAAGAGCTGAAAATTTCCTTGTTCAACAACAAACAAGTATTATAAAAAAATATGAGAAAAACTTAAAAAAGGAAACAAGCCCATGAAAAAATCTATGATGATTGTGATGTTTGTATGCGGATTAGTCTGCGGTTTTGCCGCCAATAAAATAATTAAATCTGTCAAAGCGGAAGTTGCGGGGATGGATTATTTTGATTTACAATATGATTATGATTTTCAACATGCTGTTGAAGCTGTTATTGAAGATTGTCGTGTTGATGGAGAAAGAATTCACTGTTAGAAAAAATGATCTGAAGATCTTAAAACAGATTGTGATATAAAAAAAATCCCTCGAGTGAACGAGGGACTTTTGTTTTAATCTAAAGGATTAGAATAATACTTTAACTTGTGCACCAATGGTCATATCATGCTGATAGGTGCTTCCGCCCAACATATAGTCACCATGAACGCCGAGAGCAACAGAGTCTGTCAGGAAGTAGTCAGCTTCGCCTTGTAAATATAACTGATTTGTGTTGTTTCCGTGTGTAACAAAGTCATAACGCAAACCACCATCAAGAGCAACTCTGTCAAGAGTTTGGTGAACACCGCCGAAAACAGAATAGTCAATTACGCGATCAGATTGATCAATCGGCGAATCAAGTGTGAACATCGCATACGGAACAAGCCCGTTGCCCATATCATAACCGACTTGAGCTTCAAATCTGAGTTCTTTATACCAGCCGTCATCAACTTTGACACCGTTGATATGATGGCCATACCAAGAACGAGGTTGGAATGTGAAATAACCCAAACCGATTTGTGTCAGAAGATTATCGTAGCTATAGTTATATTTCGCACCGACTTCATAAGCAAAGTTGTGTTCGTTGTTGTATTGACGATTTGTCAAACGATCAAAATTGAATGCATTTATGACATCACCGTAAACAGAAAAGTTATCTGTTAAACCGTAAGTCAGTTCCTCACCGACAGCAAAGTTCTTTTCAGCTTTCACATGACGCGCTTTTGAGCGAGACCATTCAAGAGAAGTATCTGACAATAATTCGCCTTTTGCCGGCAAAAACAGAGATCCCGTAAAATCTCTTGCATGAGCTGCACTGACCATAAGAGTTACTGCGGCCGTTGTTAACAATATGTTTTTAATATTCATGAATATATTCCTTTCCATAAGTTCAAGAAATCCGATTCTTGTCGGATGGGAAGATAATAACCCAAAAAGGTTGATGAAAACTTAAGATAACTTTTAGAGGAAGTGTGAGCGTTTTTTATTGACACGATATAAATAAAAAATAAAATAAACACAGTTTTGCTTTAAGTCTATGTTGAACTATTAAATATAATTATTATGGCCCAAAAAAACGATCATATCGAAGAATGTTTGGACACACAGGAAAAGAGAAACAAGATTGTGAGAAGCTTTTTGAAAAAAGAGCGATACACGCCACAAGAGCAGGAAGTTCTGAAAAGAATGATGAAGGCGAAATTTATCAAACAGCACTATCAAAGTATTCTCCGTCCTTTTGACACAGCTGTCAAGTACGGTTGCAATCTGGCTTTCAAGTGTGTGCCCGTTAAAACGGTATACGTTAAGCGGGAGCTTTCGGAGGAAGAGCTCAATATGCTCAAGCTGATTGACCGCATCGCAGGTGATACGCAAAGCGTTGCCAAAAAGCTTATCCGTGCGGCACGAAAGCTGCTTTTTGCCCGTCAAAAGGAATTCAAGAAAGCGACCCGTCAGAATTTAAAACGCTATCGGACGTAAAACCCGATAGCGTTTTGTCGTTTTAAATCTGAAAAAAATAAGAAGCAAAAATGTTTTTCTTGACAAAATAAAAAAAATAGGCTAATTTTACAGAAACTTTATAAGCATATGTCTATTTTTTTTCAATATATTATCATGGCAAAAAGACGTAAATACAAAAACAAACTCTCGAAGTGGGAGAACTTGTTGCTCCGTATCGGGATCGCTTCCGAATGGGTCAGACTCCAAGAAGGCCGTATCGTATACAAACGGCTGACAACAACGCGCAATCCTCAGGACGATGAAATGCGCTTGGCTGTTTTTAAGGCAAACGCACAGCAGCTTCCGTCGTATGATTTCAGGTGTCTCAAAGAGTGGCTCAAACACGAGCTGTCTTATTGTCAGACGGACTCTTCGATCGGAATGCTGAACGCCCGCGAGGCAGAAAGAGAGCGCCGTTGGGCCCAGACGCTGACAGAACACATCAATGTTCTCGGTTAAGAAAGTGTAACCATTAAAACAATAGCATTATGGAAGAAGAACTTAAATTGAGCGTGCTCGAGCAGAACAATCTCAAAAAAGGTCTGGCTTCATCGAGGGTTCGCCTCAAGGCCGGCCGGATCATCTGGGACGAGCTGGAAAAGAAACTCGGCGCCGGTACCGGCGATGAAAAAGAAGATGCCGATCACCTTTTTACTTTTAAGTTGGAGGTGGATGCGCGGCCGTTTTACGAGCAATTCGCCCTCATCGAGTGGCTCAGGGCTCAAATTGACAATTATCCCGAGCTGCTGGGCAGAGGCCGTAAAGAACTCAATCGCCAGATGGCAATCTATGCAGAACACTTAAAGGTTCTGCGCCCGAGCGAGTTCAAGTCGCAAACAGGCGCGGGAACGGCGGCAGATTCCGAAACCGAAAATGAAGGTCCCGACAATGTGTCTGCCATCGACGGCACCCATCTGTTCGATTAGGACGCCACATCTGAAAAGAAAACCATCCTTGAAAAAGGGTGGTTTTTCTTTTTAACAAAATCATGCAAAATCAATAATATAAAAAGCGGTATTAAAATACCTCAATTTAAATAATTGAAAATTAATGAAATTTTGTTGTTGACAATCAATTTTTTTAAAGTATATTAAACCAGAATTTTTTAATTAACATTGGAAAGAAAGAAAAATGACCACATATGCAACAAAACCCTCAGATATTGAGAGAAAATGGTATGTTGTTGACGCACAAGGTGTTGTTTTGGGCCGTTTGGCTGCTGAAGTAGCGAAGATTCTTCGCGGTAAACACAAACCTTATTTTGTTCCGAATTTGGACTGCGGCGACTATGTTATCGTTATCAATGCCGATAAAGTCAGATTGACAGGCAAAAAATTAACCGAGAAAAAATATTTCAAACACACCGGTTGGATCGGCGGTATCAAAGAAACCAATCCGGCTCGTCTTTTAACAGGTTTTCATCCGGAAGCCATCGTTGAAAAAGCTGTTGAACGCATGATTTCTCGTAACCCGATGGGACGTCAACAAATGACAAAGCTCAAAGTTTATGCAGGCGCTTCACATCCGCATTCTGCACAAAACCCTGAAGTTTTGGATATTGCGTCTCGTAACCCGAAGAATAAAAGGAGTGCATTATAATGGCTACAAAGAAAGAAACAACGGCAAAAACATCTGCAAAAACAGCTGCAACAAAAACAACTGCTGCTAAAACAACGAAAAAAACAACAACAAAAAAAGTTGAAACAGTTGTTAAAAAAGCCAGCCCTGCGAAAAAAATCGATTCTTTGAAAGATTTGAAAGCTGCAACAAAAGAAACAGCAGTTGAGACAACAACAGAAACAAAAGTTGTTCGCAAAGCCAAAAAGGACAAACAAGGTCGTGTTTATGCAACAGGCAGAAGAAAAGATGCCGTTGCACGTGTTTGGGTTATGCCCGGTCATGGTAAGATTACAATCAACGACAAAACGATTGATGAGTATTTCTCTCGTCCGGTTTTGAAGATGATTATCAATCAACCTTTTGAAGTAACAAACCGCGTTAATGAATTTGACGTTATCTGCACAGTTAACGGCGGTGGTTTGTCAGGACAAGCCGGTGCGATTAAACACGGTATTTCACGTGCATTAAACGACTATGAACCGGAGCTTCACACAGCTTTGAAACAAGCCGGGTTCTTAACACGTGATGACAGAACGGTTGAACGTAAGAAATACGGTCGCGCTAAAGCTCGTCGTTCTTACCAATTTTCAAAACGTTAATATCGTTTGGATTTTCAAAAAAAGGTGCCGCAAGTCGGCGCCTTTTTTATTTCAAAATTTTTTGTTACAAAAATCTTGAAATTTGAAAGAAATGTCATTGTAACAGGAATTTGATTGAAGGATAAAACCATGAATATGAGAAATATTGTTTTTTGTGAAAATTCTAATTTTGCCGGTATCAAAAGTTTTCACAAGAACGAAATGAGTGGTTGTGTTTTATGAAATAATCTGGTACATTCTAAAAAACAAACGAAAGGACCAAGAAAATGAAGGTGTTATTTAAAACTGCTGCCATAGTTTTAGGATTTGCAATTATTTTTGGGCTTATTTATGTAAATCAATCTAAAGTAGAAAAGAAGAACAACGGAAAAAAGACCATTAAAATTGCTTTCTTGTACCCGTTAACAGGAAATGCCGCCTTTGTCGGTAAATCTGCACAAAAAGCCGTAGACTTTTTTTGGATAAAAAATGACAAAGACAAAATGAAATACAATTATGAAATAATATGGGAAGATTCCAAAGCGGAAGCATCTCAAGGTGTTTCTGGAGCACTAAGGCTAATGACTTATGATAAAGTGGATTTGATTATCAGCACATTTTCCAGTGTTTCCAGTGCTGTTTCTCCAATCACGGCAGAAAAAAAAGTAGCTCATTTATCTTTTGCGCAAGATAAAGCGATTTCTAAAGGCTTTTATAATTATCGTGTTGTAACATCAACGGAAAAGACGGGAGCAAAGACAGCGGAACTTTTGGATAAAAAAGGTTATCATAACATAGTCAGCATTGTATTAAACGCTGCCGGTACAGTATCTCTATACAGTGGTTTTGAAAACATAGCAAAACAAGATTCAAAATTCAACGTTGAAACATATTATATTAATCCGAATGAACGCGATTTTCGAATTTTAATTGAAAAGATTAAACATCAAAATCCGGAAGCAATTTTATTGGTAACACAGTCGCCGGATACAGATAATTTGTTACGCCAATTTAAGGAGCAGGAATTGGACATCCCCGTTTTGGCAATACAATCTTTCAACTTATTACAAGATAAAACACTTGCCGAAGGGAATTGGTATGTGGACGTTGCCCATGCATCAAATGATTTTTATAATGATTACAGTGCATATACAGGAGATAAGACGACAAATTGGGCAGAAAACGTTTATACCACATTGTGGGTCGCAATCCATAACTATGAAACCATTCCGACGCAAAATCGTCCGACGCCGGAAGATTTTATCAACAATTTGAAATCTTCTGATGGACTGGATTCTCCTTTAGGGAAGTTAACCTTTGATAAAGAAAATCAAAACATAGATAGTGAGGCAAATATTTTGCGTATTCTGGATGGAAAAGCCGTAAAACAGGAATACTGAAAATAATTTTAAAACCTAAAAAAGGTGCCGCAAGTTGGCGCCTTTTTTATTTCAAAATTTTTATTTAAAAAAATCTTGAAATTTGAAAAAAAAGCGTTATTGTAACGCGAATTTGATTAAAGGACAAGACCAATGAGTATGAGAAATATTGCGATTATCGCCCACGTTGACCACGGAAAAACAACGCTTGTGGACGGTCTCTTAAAACAAAGCGGAACCTTTCGTGACAACCAAAAAGTTGTTGATTGTGTTTTAGACAGCAATGATTTGGAGCGCGAACGCGGTATTACGATTTTATCAAAATGCACGTCAGTCGATTGGAACGGGCACCATATCAACATTGTTGATACTCCGGGACACGCAGATTTCGGAGGTGAAGTCGAACGTATTCTTTCAATGGTTGACGGTGTGGTCCTTTTGGTCGATTCGTCTGAAGGTCCGATGCCTCAGACAAAATTCGTTTTGGGAAAAGCCTTGAAAATAGGTTTGAAACCAATCGTAGTCATCAACAAAGCAGATAAGCCGGATGCGCGTCCTGATGAAGTTTTAAATGAAATATTTGACCTTTTTGTAAGCTTAAACGCCACGGATGAGCAGCTCGACTTTCCTGTTTTGTATGCTTCAGGCAGAAACGGTTGGGCAGTCAAAGACTTAAAAGATGAGAAAAAAGATTTAACACCGCTTTTTGAACTTATTTTATCCTATGTCAGCGAACCGAAATGTGAAAAAGACAAACCATTTTCAATGCTCGTCACAACGCTTGAGGGCGATAAGTTTTTAGGTCGTATTTTAACGGGAAAAATTTGGTCAGGAACGTTAAAGCTCAATGATGCCGTTAAAGTGATTAACCAAAACGGTGAAGTTGAAAAAACACGTATATCAAAAATTTTAGCCTACAAGGGGTTAGAGCGCGTGGCCTTAAACGAGGCTCATGCAGGCGACATCGTCGCGGTTGCGGGTGTGGTTAAAGGAACAGTTGCTGACACAATCTGCGCTTATGAGGTTGAAACACCGATCAAGGCTCAACCGATTGATCCGCCGACATTGGCAATGACGTTTTCGGTCAACGATTCACCGCTTGCGGGGCGTGAGGGCGACAAGGTGACTTCACGTATGATTTGGGACAGACTTGAAAAAGAAGCAGAAAGCAATATTGCCTTAAAGATTTCAAGAACGGATAAAACCGATTCGTTTGAAGTTGCGGGCAGGGGCGAACTTCAACTCGGAGTATTAATCGAAACAATGCGCCGCGAGGGGTTTGAGCTTTCGATTTCGCGTCCGCGTGTTTTGATGAAAAAAGATGAAAACGGCGGGCTTTTAGAGCCTGTTGAAGAAGTTGTGGTTGATGTTGATGAAGAATTTTCAGGAACGGTTGTTGAAAAGATGGGCTTGCGCCGTGCTGAAATGACGGATATGATTCCTTCGCAGCTTGGCGGAAAAGTGCGCCTTATT
>OMQZ01000193.1 GCA_900313355.1 uncultured Rhodospirillaceae bacterium | reverse complement strand
TTCCATTTGAGCAATAAGACCAAGCAAACTGTCTATCTCTTTAATAATTTCTTCTTTTGGGGCGTTGGTATTAATAAGCTCTTTGACTTTATGTAATATCGGCTTAAAGTCAATGCCTACTGAGATACAGATGGCTTGCATTCCCTCCATTCTGGCTTTGGCTAATTTTTGTCGCTCGGTTAGGTCTTCCATTTTAATCTCCTGTTTTGTTATCATAAATATCTTAAAATTTCATTTATAGAAAACCGATATGATGTGTCTTTTCAATCGGTGTTTTTTGCCGTTGTTCCATTTCAAGCATTTTTATCAGCTCGTTTTTATTATCCAAATACCCCATAATTTCTGCCTTTTCTTTCACAACTACAAAATCTCCTGGTGCAAGTGTGGTGAGGTGAGATAAATCAACGTCTTTGATGTTAAAGAAATGCTCAAAGGCAAGTGTGTTTTGTTCGGGCGTCATATATTTATATTCTACCTTAAAGGTAAAACGGCGCAAACAAGCCTTGTCTAAATTATCCATTAAGTTTGTGGTACAAACAAACGGAAATTCATGCTTTTCCATCTGCGTCAACATTTCATTGACCTGCGTTACTTCCCAAGAATGCGTTGAACCTTCTCTGGTGTATAAAAAGCTGTCTGCTTCATCAAAAATCAGCAAAGCACGTTTGTCTTTAGCTTCATTAAATGCATGGGCAATATTTTGCTCCGTTTCGCCAAACCATTTGGAAAGCAAATCAGAACAACGTTTTTTTACAACAGGTATTTTCAATTGCTCGGCAAGATATTCTGCATAGGCTGATTTGCCGGTGCCCGAAACGCCGTATAAACAAAGTGAAAACTTGTTTCTTTTAAGCGCTTTAATTTGTTCCGCCAATTTTGCCAAATCCGTATCGGTATTAAGCAAAGAAACATTAAAATCCATCGGCTTCTTTTCATCTTTTTTCTTTTCAATTTTTTTAGGTTTTTCTATGCCGTTGTTATATGCTTTTTCCATCGCATCAAGATTTTGGCATACTTCTTTTATGCCGCCTTTAACAATTTGAGCCGTTTTTGCGGCTGAGGCAATAAACGATGGAGTTAAACTATATTCTTTTGCCAGCTCTTTGGCTTTTTTATTGTCGATTTTGATGTTGTAACGGTTTAGTGATTTTTTGATGATTTCTGTTCTGGTTTCTAAACATGGTTTTTTGAACTCCATGGCATAAGTAAACCGTCGAAGATAAGCCTTATCCCAATAGCGAATAGAGTTAACAACCCATATGCAGGGAGTTGTGTTGTTTTCTAAAACGCGGTTGATATGAATTTTCTTTTCACATATCAAATCATCTGCTTCATCAATTAAAAAACAGACTTTATCTGATTTGTGAATTGTGTTTTGTGCCATATTCAAACATTCCATACGGTCTTTGTTGTCGTATTTTTCACCGATTGCATACAGTTCAACACCAGCTTTGAAGGATAACGTTTTTGCAAATTCCGTTTTGCCGGTTCCGGGTTCGCCGTAAAATAAAATATTTATCCCTTTACAATTTAAACTGACGCCTTTTTTTAAGAGTTTTGAGCAATAATCTTTGTCGGCAATATGTTTGAAATCTTTCCAAGTGAGCGAGGGCATCAGTTGTGCACCAAAGATGATTTTTTTCAAATCTGCTAGATTTTTAAATTTTTGGGAAAAAAGCTGTGCTCCGTTCGGGCCTAACCTGATATCTCCGTCATATTCCATATCAAGCAACCCGCAAGAAATTAGTTTGTTGCTCGGATTTAAATAATTATCAAGCTGATTTTCGGAATATTTCAAAAATAAAGAGCTTGATGTTTTTGAATCATTACAATGTCCTAATAATGTGTTTTTTAGGTTTTCAACATCAGCATTAAATTTTAAACGAACATAATAACCTAATATATCTTTTTCGATGTCAGACAATTTTATCAACTCGGCAACAGTTTCAATTTTTTGTTGTATTGAGCTTGTTCGGATGGACTTAATTTTGATTATTTCAGAGCAGATTTTTTGATAAAGAATATCTGTTCGTTTTAAGGAATCGTTGCGTCTCTTTTTAGAAAAGCTTTTAAAATCATCATATTTTTGAAGTTCTTCCTTGCTCATAAGTGTACATTTTATCAGTTTTGAACCATAATCATCATACCATTCGGCAATTTGTTCCAAAAAGTTTTTAATGTTCGCTTTTTTTGATAAAAATGATTCTAAATAAACAAACACTTGTTTTTTTTCAAAGTTGGTTGTTGTTGATGTTGATATTGATATAGAATTTAATGATCTTTTTCGCATTGCAATTCCTTTCGTTTTGTTACATTTAATATATAAAATGCACATACGACAAAATATGTCGCACAAAGAAAATGCGAATTAAATTATTTGGTTTGCAAAATTGATTTTACTTTTCTGCCCACTTATATAAGACGTCCATTAAAACTACCATGGCATAGGTATCTTGTCCGCAATATTTAAGCAAGTCATCAAACATCTTTTTGCTATCATCTGCTGTTTGTTTTCCATTTAAAAAGGCTAAATATTTGCTCATGGCATCTGAACCGTTTGCAATATCCATTCCTTTATATGACAAATCAGAAAATGCCGGCAACACATATTTAATCGAAGCTGAACTTTTTTGTTTCGGGCTGTATAAATAGCGGTTTCTGAACGGTATCAACTGGTCAACCACACGTTCGTTAATAGCTAAAATGTCGGCGCTTAAATCCGGAAACAGAGCGGCTAATTCTTTGTTGCGCGTTTTTTCAAATTGTTGATTATATACAACAACCGAACCTTTTTTGCCGCAACCTTTCACCAATGCCTCGGCAAGTGCTCGACGCGGATCTGAGCGTTCCTGATGCAAAAACTCGATGTGTTCCAATTCTCCGCCCGGTGTTTTTTGAATATGCAGTGAAAACTGAAACGGAACCTGCGAATACGGCGATGTGTTATCAAACAGCGGAATGGCCGGCATAACCGTTTCATAATCCAAATAATACAGCGGATACTCCAAACTGTTGAGCCATTCCTTGATAT
>OMQZ01000035.1 GCA_900313355.1 uncultured Rhodospirillaceae bacterium | reverse complement strand
TATATTTGAAGACATTTATGACGGAACCTACCACGGAATGAGCCTTGAGCGCACCCATCAATATGATTTTGATATAAGTGGCGACAGTACGGGTATGGTTCAGTTGAACAATGACATCCTAAATGCAAACATCACTCATCAGGATTTAACGACGAATGTTGGCGATTGGGCTTATTTGTCCCACGCAAAAGATGAAGGAATCAACGCTCTTACAATGCGCTCAGGCGTTATGAATATACCGTATTTAACAGAAGAACCCGTAACTCTGACAAATTTCAACATGAACGGCGGGACGATCAATATAGATAAGATTGATGTTGATCTTCAAGGCATAAAGATGGGAAGATTTCTTGCAGATGACTACAGTGGCGGCGGCGGAACCATAAATGTCAATTCTCTGAACCTTTTGAACACAACAGAAAGAATGAAAACATTAGTACCTTTTGCGGATTCGAGTTTTGCGGATGCCGTGCCATATAACGGAGAAACAGTCATAGCCGCATCACCTGTATTTATCTATGACGTAGGATATGAAAACATGAGTGACGGCGGTTTCTTTAGTTTCACCAGGCACGGAAACAGCCTTAATCCTGCGGTATTGATAAGCCCCGTTACGACGCAAATAGCCGGTTCTGTGACAATGAACCAGGCATTTGAGTACGTCTTTGAGCACGCTGATGCGTATACCATGATGCCGGCGGCAAACAGATACGCACATATACGCCCTGACGAATATCGTGCAGATTATAACGGTAACTCGGAAAATCCCAGCTCAAAAGTTATGAACAAAGGGTTATGGATAAGACCTTATACATCTTATGATAAAATCCCACTGAAAAACGGACCGGATGTGAAATCAAAGAACTATGGTGCTATTGCCGGTAGAGATACAAATTTCAGGATTTTAGAAAACGGTTGGTCAAATATCGGAACGGTGTATGTCGGATACTTCGGTTCAAGGATTCATTTTGATGAAACAGAAACCGTTATTAACGGCGGATTATTGGGATTAACCGAAACATTTTATAAAAACAACTTCTTTACGGCATTAACCGCAAGTGCGGGTATCGGTTTTGTAAGAGCTCATACAGATTATGGCAGAGAAGATATGAACATACTGCTCGCCGGTCTTGCAAGCAAAACCGGATATAACTTAGAATTTAAGGAAGGAATGTTTATCATTCAACCTTTAATTGAGGCAGATTATACGATCGCAAAAACGTCTGACTATAAAAATGCGGCTGACGTGAAGATAGATAATAAGCCCCTGCACACCATAAAATTGAACCCGAGTGTCAGGTTTATAGGAAACTTTGATGGCGGATGGCAGCCTTATGCAAGCGCCGGAATGGTTTGGAATCTCATAAACAGAACAGATACAACGGCAAACGGAATAAAATTACCCGAAATGCACGTGGGACCATATAAAGAATATATCCTAGGTTTACAACGGTATTGGCGTGATAAATACAATGCGTTTTCACAAGTGACATTGAGAACAAAAGGAAGAATCGGTGTAGAATTTACTGCCGGATTCCGTTGGGTATTTTAGAATATAATTTCACGAGATACGGCGTATTGTTTTATCAAATTTGTCTTTACAATATTCTTATAAACGGATAATATGTTGATTTTAGAGGGTTTATATGAAAATTCAATTTGCCGGCGATTATCTCCGCTCAAAAAGTTCTTTTAAAAAAAACGTAAGTGCCGCAACGAAAGTTATGGGCAAAAAAACATCTGATATCTATTACAATCAGATGAAGAGCGTTTGTGCTGCCGAATTTTTTCTGGGTAACCTCAGAAATGCTGTTTCATCTTCAGCAACGCCGCATATTGCCGATATCGGAGCTTGTAGCGGTGATTTAACACGACTTGTGCGTGCAAATTATCCTCATGTTCACACAACGAATGTGGATTTGACCGATTATTTTACTTCGGCCGCAAAAAAAGAAGATATTGAGGCCGGTTTAAGTGCAAATACGACGTATTTATGCGCAAATGCTCTAAAACTTCCGTTTGAAAATTTTTCCATGGATGCTTTATTATATTCCAGAGTTCTTCATGAAATATTCTCTTATGAATTTCCGGAATTAAATGATAGAAAATTTTCAAAGGAATCTATCAAAAAAGCACTACAAGAGGCATATAGAGTTTTAAAAATCGGAGGCGTTATTATCATACAAGATCCTGCAAAACCTGAAAATTATGATGAAACGGTTACGATTTCAAATTTTGCAGATCAATCCGCAAATTTATCAGATCAAGATTTATTAGAAACTGATGTAACGGTCTTAAAAGGCGAAGATTTGCTCAAAAGATTTTTAATTGAATTTGAGCCCGCAAAAAATAATTATACCCAATCGCCGGAAGGCTATAAAATGCAAAAATGGTTGGCTTCGGAGTTTATCAGGCACAGAAAATTTAATGAAACCAAAGAACATTGGGCTCATGAAATTTGCGAACAATACTCGCCGTTAACGCAAAAAGAATATGAGGATTTGGCAAAAACAACAGGCTTTGAACTTGTTTCATCAGAAATTGTTTATAAGCCGGATGAAAAAAATTTGTATGCTTACAGTAATTCATTTGATGTGAGAGATTCTCAAGGCGATAAATTGCTTTCAAGTAAAGACTTTCCTCTCGGAATGTTGCTCGCATTCAAGAAAAAATAATCTCTTGTTTTTTTTTAACAGGAACCCTATACTGAATCTGTTTTTTATGAAAAGGTTTAGATATGAGAAAGAATCAGGTTGTTTTTATATATGGCGCGCCGGCATGCGGAAAATACACAATGGCCAAAAGACTTTCGGAAGAAAACGGCTTTTTGTTTGATAATCACTATTTTCACGACATGTTTCAAAATTTAATTGAGGTATCGGATGACAAAATAGATATTTATTTCAAAGGCATCGGTGAGGTGAAGAGATCTTTTTTAGATATTATCAAACAATTTTATCCGAAAAAGAATTTTGTAAGATATATCTTCACTTCTTGTATCGCGGAGTATGAACTTGATAATATATTGAAATTTCAAGAATTCGCGAATGATCTGGATGCCGATTTTGTGCCGATTGAACTTAAAGCAGATCTTGAGGTTTTGAAAAAAAGATGTCAAACCGAATACAGAAGGCGACGCAAAAAAATGTATAATCCTGAAAAATTGGAGCGTATCGTTACACAATCTTTCAAAAAATCTCCCGATTATAAGCATAAAAACAAAATCGTTATTGACACATCTTCTTTGAATGAAGATGAAACGTTTGAGAAAATAAAGAAACATTTGAAAAAATTTGATTAAAGGAAAGAAAAATGGCTGTCAACAAATATAAAGATATGATTGTCGACAAATATTCAAATGATGATGAAGATGCGCGCCTCACAAAGGATCGTGCACACAACATGGAATATTTGACAACGATGCGTTATGTTCAAAAATATTTGAAACCCGGCGACAAGATTCTTGAAATCGGGGCAGGAACGGGAAGATATTCCATCGCTTTGGCAAAAATGGGGTATGATGTAACGGCTGTTGATTTGACACCAAAATATGTTGATATTATGAAACGAAAATCAAAAGGCTTAAAAAATTTTAAGTGTATGGTCGCTGATGCTTTGAATCTTAATATGTTTGAAGACAAATCTTTTGATATGGTTTTAAATTTCGGGCCGATGTATCATCTGTTTAATAAAAAAGATGTGAATAAAGCCATCAAAGAAACATTGCGCGTTGCTAAGAAAAACGGGATTTGTATGTTTGCTTATTTACCATGCGCTTCTTTTGTAAGCTGTTACGGATTGCGCCATCAAGATGTGACAACATTATGTGCCGGGATGGATAAAATTGGCAGAATTAAGCCTTATCCTTCAGATATTTTTACCTGTTTTTATATTGAAGATTTCAAAAAACTGTTTGATAAAACACCCACAACGTATATCACAAACGTCGCAACAGACGGAATTTCATATGCCTTGAGGGAATGGGTTGAAGAGCTTCCTAAAAAAGAATACGAAGCGTTCGTTAAGTGGCATTTTCTGACCTGTGAAAGGCCAGACCAGCAGGGATACAGCGCGCATTTGCTCTATATCTGCAAGAAAAAATGAGGTATTCTTTTTCTGATTTGATCACTAAAATCTTGACTCCGGTCATTCTTCATGCTACTTATTTTTCAATAAGTCGTATTTTTCTGGTCAATTATTAACCCTAATTTATATGATAGACACCATTAATCGGCTCACTGAGAACGATCATCTCACAGCCAAACAGCGTTTGCTCGACTATGTCGATCACTTTTATTTCACCCGCCAAGAGGAAAGTGCACTTGTTGAGCTCTTGAAGAATCCGGTTGCCGTCGATGATGCAAGAGAAATTCTTCTCAAATGCGACCGCTATCGCAAGGCAAATGTGGTCGATCTTGTCAATCTCTTGAAACACCCAGTTGCCGGCGATGCGGCAAAGGAAATTCTTCTTAGCTGGGCACGCATAGACTGCCACGAAGAAGTTGAACTCGAGCTCTTTGATTGCCTGAAGGATCCGGAAGTGTCCGATGCAGCAAAAGAGATTCTGCTTGTACATACGGAAAATACCGAATTTTCGGCTGATTTAGCGGTTCTTCTCAACATGTTGAAAGATCCCTCAACCATTGAGGCCGCCAAGGAGATTCTTTGCGAGGCTTTTCCTTACAACCCGCTATCCTCAAACAGCGAAGTTGTTCTTGTCAATCTTTTGAAAGATCCGGTTGCTTCCTGCGCCGCAAAAGAAATTATCCCCGTATATGTTGAAAACTGGGGGCTTGAAGCTAATGCAAAGCGCGAACTGAGATTGCTCAAGATGAACCCCGAAACTGCCGACATCGCAGAACAGATTTTGGCGTCTCTCCTCTGCTTCTAGTAGGCCTAAACAATGAAAAACCTCCCGGTCGGGAGGTTTTTTATTGCTTAAAAAGATTATCTACCACCGCGCTCTCTGCGATTGAACTTTTTCTTGGTTTTTGATTTTGACTTTTCATCACGAAGGGCTTTGATTTGGCTGTAGGAATAGCTTTCCGTAATATGGCCGCGTCTGTCACCTCGAACTTTGTTTCGGATTTCAATGTTGGACATCGACATTCCCTCTTCTTCTAGTTTTTCGGCTGTTTCTAAAGCTTTGTTCAAGCGGTATGTATTTTCTTTTTTGGCGTGAGGATTGACGCTCGTTTGAATGTTGACAATTGTATATAAATTATCAATCTTTACAAAGTTTTTATCGCACAAATCAAAGATGAAAACATCATCAACCCCGTGGCCGCTTAAAGAATGTTTTTCAACACAAATCCACGGTTGATCATCAAAGCTCAAGCCTTTAATTTTTTGTGTTTTGCCTTCATCAATTTCAATCATATCCGTGTTTAAGCACAATAAGGTTTTTGAGCCTTTTTTTCTGAAGATGTCTTCTAAGGCTTTTAATTGTTCAACATCTCCGTGAACACTGATTAAAAAGGCATCTTGTTTTCCGGTTTTTAATGAGGTTTTGTTGGAGCAATTTTCAAGCGTTAAGCGGCGAAATTTTTCGGATTCATCACGGCTTGCATGACCACTGCGCTGATATTTTTCGTCAATCGTTTCACCATTTAACACGACTGTAGAGCCTAATGCTTTCAAACGCGAAACAAGCGCGCGATGTTTTTCACCGTTAATTGATTCAATCGGGCGTTGACGCAACATAAATAATGTGTCTTTATCGGCTGTAAAAATTTGGTGGCCGCTCATGCCTTTGCCTTTGAGCTTTCCGCTTGCGTCATAGCTGACTTTGTTCTGTTCGCTGATTAAAACCAAACATGATTTTCGCCCTGCTTTATCTTCGGCAAAAGCACCGCTGATGATCATATATCTTTCATGAGGCTCGTATTTGTTCAAATATTTTTGAATATCTGAGCTGTTGTGTGCAACTTTAACAAGATCATCAAAATTAAATTCTTCACCTTCTTTGATGTCAAACAGTTTTAAGATTTCGGGATCGTTGCGCTTTAAGCCGGCCTGCAGAATATTCATGCTTTGACGCAAGCCCGGACTTGATATTAAAACCGTGCGCCCCGTTTGTCGCGCAGCTTTTAAGTCTACGGCTAAATTTTGAACACTACGGGCAATGACTGCCGAAAAAACTTGTTTCGTCGGATGGGACTTGAGCTCTCGAACCGTGTTTTCAACCGCCTCATCAAAGGTTACGACCTGATTTGAGTCCATTGTGGCTGAGGTTGCATCCGTAAAAATGTGAGAAACAAATTTGTTTGAAATAAAATCTTTATATTCATCTTCGTCAAAACCCTGCCCAAAAGGAACTTTTCCAAGATGATAGTCGCCAGAGAACACAAGACCTGCGTTATTTTTACCATCAATTTTCGTTAAGACATGGAAGCCCAAGGCGCCTTTTGTTGAGTGCGAAACGTTAAAAGGCGAAACTTCCATGTTTTCGCTTAAACGAATCGTTTGGCCCTGACGAATTGTTTCAATTTCGGGCACATATTCGTGCGGAATGTTGTATTTATCCATTTCAGATAAAATAAAGGCTTTTGTGTAATCGCTTGCATATATTTTCGGCAATTTATATTTTGCGGCAGCCAGATAGATAAGCGCGCCGATGTGATCTTCATGGCAATGGGTGATAAATATGCCGTCAACCGGCTCTGTTGCTTTATGGTAAGGATTTTCGAAAAAATTAGACATATCGCAAATAGCGGCATCGTAGCTTGTCCAATCAGGGGTGAATAAAGCGCCCGCATCAATCATTATTCTTTTTGTTTTTAAGCCTTCTTTATGCTCAATCAAAAGGCTGTTTGCACCAATGCGATATTCGTTATTGCCGCCGATAAATTCAATTTTTGTGCCGTTTTTTTCTTTAATCATATTATCACCTCTTTTGGCATTATGCATATTTTTGGACAAAATGCAAGAAAATTTTTGGAAAATATTGAAATTTTATTTTTGCAGATTACTTCTTTTTTCATCGGAGGTTTTTTAAGATGAATCATGTTTTAAAATTTGCGGCAAGTTTTGCTTTGGTTGCATTGAGTGCGGCACTTTCTTCTTATTTTTCGTATATCGGCGTTGATACGTTTTATTCAGTGCTTAATTTGCCGCCCCTTAATCCGCCGAATTATGTTTTTCCGATTGTGTGGCCGATTTTGTATGTTTTGATGATGATTTCATTTTATATCGTATTAAATGAGAAAGACAATCACAGCGCCATCTTTTTGTTCGTCGGACAGCTGTTTTTGCATATTTTGTGGTGCTATCTGTTTTTCGCAAAAGGTTTGTTTGCGTTTGGATTTGTGGATATTGTGTTGCTGATTTGGACGGTTTTTGTGATGATTAAAAAGTTTTATGGGTTAAATCAGGCTTCGGGCTTTTTGCAAATTCCTTATCTTTTA
>OMQZ01000192.1 GCA_900313355.1 uncultured Rhodospirillaceae bacterium | reverse complement strand
TTTGATTACGGACAGCGAAAGTGCTTTAACCTACGGCGGATTTGCAAATGTTGTTTTAGATGACAACACCGTCATTAAGCGCATTGATAATTCTTATGGCGAGCCTGTTATTGAAAACAAACCGGCCTCTGATTTTTTCAAACAGGAAAATATTCTTTCTTATTTGAAGGAACATGCTTTTTCGGATAATTCAAACAACTTAAACCTTGAGCGCATTTCTCAGGCGATTGAAAAACTTAAAGAAGAAAGCGTTGTTTTAGAGCTTGTTCAAGATGAACAATCTCGTTTTTATCAAATCAATATTCGTCCGCTTTATTTGAAAAAAAATGATATTTTTGAGTCAAATTTTTCAATCGAAAAAATCCAAAAAGAAACTTATCTCTTTTGGCAGATTCAAGACATAACCGCCGAGCAGAACATGGAGCGCATTATCGAAAAAGAGCGCCAAAAGCTCCATCGCTTTATTGAAGATATGCCGTTGGGGCTCTATATTTTGGATGAAAATTCAAATGTGGAATATGTTAACGACACATTTGCCGCTCAGCTTGAAATGGAAAAAAATCAAATTGTCGGCAAGCCTTTTTCCGATTTTGTTAAAAATAAAAAAGACAAACTTTTTTCTTCTGACTTGATTGATTTCTCTGAACTTACGTTTTTTAAGAATATCAAAAATCAGAACATTGAACTTTTCGTTTCTCAAAACAGGTTCAATGATTCAAATGTTCTCAAAACACGCGGTCTGACACTTAAATCTTTGCCGAATGATCAAAAACTCTCTTTGATGTTTAACAAATCTTCTTCTGCCTACAAACTTTTATTTAGCACTGTTCCCGTCGGCATCGTTTATATTTCACCTAAGCTTGAAATCACGGCTTATAACAAAAAAGCCGCCGAAATTTTGGAAATTTCTGAATCAAAATCAGAACTTGAAAATCTTTTTGTTCGCTCTGATATGAAGCATATTGACCAGCTTTTAGCCTCTTTTGCTCAGTCATCAGAAAAACAAACCGTCACAACCTTTGAAACATCTTTGAAAAGCGGAAAGCCCGTTCGTGTTTTACTTTCACCCGTTTGGCAAACGTATCTCAAAGAATCTGTTTTTGACGGGGGTGTTGTTTACATCACCGACACAACGAAAAGCAAGAGTTTGGAACACCAATTCGCACAGGCGCAAAAAATGCAGGCTATGGGGCAATTTGCCGGCGGTGTCGCTCATGATTTTAATAACTTACTGACAGCGATGATCGGTTATTGTGATTTGTTGCTACAACGTCATCGCGTCGGCGATCCTTCTTTTGCAGACATTAATGAAATCCGTCAAAATGCCATTCGAGCAGCGGCCCTTGTGCGCCAACTTTTGGTTTATTCAAAACAGCAGCCCTCAAATCCGAAATATATTGATGTTGTCGAGAATTTGACAGATTTAAGTCAGTTCCTTAAACGTGTTTTAGGCGAGCAGGTTACGCTTGAATTTCATCATGATGCCAATTTAGGCTTTATACATCTTGATCCTGTTCATTTCACGCAAGTGATTATGAACCTTTCCATTAATGCCAAAGACGCCATGAACGGTAAAGGCAAGCTTAAAATATCCACCCATGTCGAAACCCTTCTCGAGCCTGTCCAGTTCGGCGACGGTGTTGTTGAGGCCGGAGATTTTATTGTCATCAGCGTTACGGACACAGGTTGCGGCATTAAAAAAGAAAACTTATCCCGCATTTTCGATCCGTTTTTCTCAACAAAGCAGAATGTTGTCGGATCGGGGACCGGTTTAGGACTTGCAACCGTTTACGGAATCGTCAGTCAGTCAAAAGGTTTGATTAAGGTTGAAAGCACGGAAAATGTCGGCACAACCTTTAAGATTTATTTTCCGAGATTTGAAAAATCAGATGAAGCTGCGACAACACCAAAATCCGCAACTCAAAACATCACTCCTGTTTTAACGGCTCTTTCGAAAGAGGCTCCGAAACTTGTTTTCGGTTTGAATGTTACAAAAACGGATCATCAGGGAAAATCAAAAACGAATCCTTCTCAAATTAAGATTTTGTTTGTTGAAGATGAAAATTCCGTCAGGGCATTCGGCGTTCGCGCCTTAAAGAAAAAAGGCTTTAACGTTGTTTCTTGCTCATCCGGTGAAAACGCCTTAGAGCAAAAGGGGCCCTTTGATTTGATGGTTACCGATATGGTTATGCCCGGCATTTCAGGCACAGAGCTTGCTTCTCAGATGAAGAAACGCCAGAGCGATATTAAGATTATCATTGCTTCCGGTTACTCCGAAGAGATGGCAAGAAAAGAATTAAGCGGCGATGAAAGCTTTACATTTTTAGCCAAGCCTTACAGTTTAGGCGATTTAACACAAAAAGTTTT
>OMQZ01000187.1 GCA_900313355.1 uncultured Rhodospirillaceae bacterium | reverse complement strand
TTCGATGGTTTGCGCGGAAAGCCTGTGTTGCGGCACACCGGTAGTCGGTTTTAAATCCGGCGGACCTGAAACTATTTCGCTGCCTGACTACAGTTCATTCGTTGATCAGGGTCAGATTGATGAGCTTGAAGCTGCTCTGGAAGATATGCTGAACAGGACCTACCCGAAAGAAGAGGTGTCCGGGACAGCTGCGAAAGCTTACGGGCAGGAAACGATGTGCAGGAACTATTACAATGTTTATTATCGGTGAGTTTTTTCGTTTATGAAAAAGAGTATGTATAAGGCAAAGTTATGCTTGGAAAGTGCCATTCTGTGGCTTTTATCTTTGTTTATTAAGAGAAAGCAGAATTATATTGCTGTCGGATCATGGAGTGGAAATAGATACGCAGATAATTCACGATATTTGGCTGAATATATTAGTACAAATTTTCCTGATTATCACATTGTGTGGGTCGGAGAAAAAAAGATACGAGATGATGTACTTAATGGCCTGCCGGAAGCCGAGTTTGCAGAGAAGGACACATTTTTTGCGAATATTAAACTGCTTAAGTGCAAGTATATGTTTTTTTCTCAAATGCACAATGCCGATATTTCTTTTTGCAACGTATTTCGGGGTGCAACAACATGCTATTTGCATCACGGAATGCCCATAAAACGCTGGGGACAGGACGGATTAAATCAGACAATAGGCACAGCAAATATTTTATCCCGTATTGTTCGCAGGATTACAGGAGAAGATATCCAATATGATTATTTTGTCACTTCTTCTCCGTTGCATGATAAGACAAATTGTTCAGGATTGGCGTATAAAGGTTGTAATGAACAAAAGAATCTGCATTCCGGAACGCCGAGAAATGATATATATTTTGATGTTCCGTTATCTAAAATTTCGGACATGAAGAAGTTATATTCATCAATACTGGGATTTGATCCGAATAAGAAAGTGGTTATGTATCTTCCGACTTTTCGCAGAACATCTACAAATGTGTTTTCGTTTTCCAAACTGTCGGAAAATCAAAAAACACAGTTGTTTTTTATTCTAAAAAAACACAACTGTGTTATAGTTGAAAAAAGTCATGTTGCAGAAAAGAATACATTTGACGGTGAAAGCACCGAGATGATTATTTGCGCGCCGAGCGAAATGAATGTTCAGGAAATGATGTTGTTTGCGGATGTTTTGATATCCGACTACTCGGGCGCATTTTTGGATTATATTTTACTGGATCGTCCTGTAATACATTATGCTTACGATTACGAATATTATAAAAACATTGACTCCGGGCTCTACTATGAGATTGAAGATTTTAGCGCGGGTGCAGTGGCATACGATTATGAGTCTTTGATTAAAGCTATAGATCAGGAGTTATCGGGTGATGATCGATTCTCGCAAAAAAGGAAGTATGTGCGAGACAAATATATGGAGTATGAAAAAGGAAAAGCATCTTCGATAATTGTTTCCTCAGTGATTGGAGGTACGCATTGCGCTGGATAATTAAAAAATTTAACGGTATTTCCGCAGGTGCTAAGTCATCAATAGCTTTGTTTCTTGCGAGTATTATAACACATGGCATATCATATGTTGTTACTCCGGCTTATACACGCTTGCTTCCTTCCGAGGTGTTTGGTCAGACTGCTGTATTTATGACTTGGCTTCAAATTTTTGGAATTGTTGCAATGTTCAGTTTGGCAAACGGTGTATTTAATAACGGAATGTCCGATTGGCCGGATAAGCGCGATGAGTATTCGTTCTCTTTGCTGACGCTGTCCAATATTATTACAATTGTTTTTTCAATAGTATTAGTTTCCATTTATCCGCTAATTAAGGATTTCGTCGGAATAGATATTATCTACGTTATTTTGATGCTGGTCATGTTCATATTTCAGCCGGCGTATAATTTTTGGACTGTTAGACAACGGTATGAATACAAGTACAAATATGTTGTTATTTGGACTGTTTTTTGTGCAGTGCTCTCACCGGCGGTTGCAATACTGTCTATAGTTTTTTTGAAAGACACAGATTTGCTTGCAGCAAGAATTTTCGGGGCGGAAGTTCCGTTAATTTTAGTTTACATTGGGTTTTATATCTATCTTGCAAAAAAGTCGGGGTTTCGAATTAATAAGCGTTACTGGAAATCTGCTTTATTATTTAACCTGCCCCTTATCCCTCACTATCTGTCAATGTATTTGCTGAATAGTTCGGATAAATTGATGATTTCATACCTTATAAATGATTCTGCGACTGCGTACTACAGCGTTGCGTATTCGGTTGCGGCTGTTGCTACGATTGTTTGGACGGCAATAAATGCTTCTCTTATCCCATATACATATGAAAAATGTAAGGCAAAGGATTACAAGTCGATACAAAGAATAACTACTCCGATAATAGCCGTGTTTGCTGCCGCTTGTTTGTTTGTTATAATGCTCGCTCCTGAAGTTGTTGCGGTTATGGCGACGGCAGAGTACAAAGAGGCTATATATGTTATTCCTCCGATTGTAGGCGGCGTATTTTTCCAAGTTCTGTATTATATGTTTGCAAACATAGTATTTTATTATAAACGGCCTAAATATGTAATGGTTGCAAGTGTAATTTCAACTATTCTAAATATAGGACTGAACTTTGTTTTTATAAAAGAATTCGGATATATAGCGGCAGGATACACCACGTTGTTCTGTTATATGGTTCAAGCATTTATTGATTATTTGGCAATGCGGAAAGTTGCTCCGGCTAAAATGTACAATATGAAATTTATTTTCGGACTTTCTTTAATCATAGTTGCAATAGCATTGCTCAGCAACTTGGTTTACGATTTTATAATTATAAGGTATATAATTATCCTAAGCATTTTGGTTCTGATCTTTATTTTTAGAAAACAAATTATGCAAATAATAAAAACAATCAGGAAATAAATAACATAGTTTGTGTTTAGTAAAATAAAAGTGCATAGAATGGGCACGAAAAATACAAAGGCGGGGCTTTAGAAAAAAAGCCATTGTCAGCACCGAAAAAATCAGTTACTCTTTATGGTGAAGAAAAAACCTAAGGAGTTGAAGAAAGAGAGATGTAATATGAAAGCGCTAATTCTTAATTCCGGTTTGGGTTCCCGAATGGGAGTCCTTACATCAGAGCACCCGAAATGTATGACGGAGATCAGCTCTCGTGAAACAATTCTTTCCCGTCAGCTAAGGCAGATTGCCGACGCGGGGATCGAGGAGGTCGTAATAACAACGGGGTATTATGACGGCGTGCTGGTCAACTACTGCAACAGTCTTGATTTGCCGCTCAGGATTTCCTTTGTAAAGAATCCTGAATTTGATAAGACAAACTACATTTACAGCATTTACTGCGCAAGAGAATATCTTGATGACGATATTATTCTAATGCACGGGGATCTTGTTTTTGAGAATGAGGTGTTTGACCGTCTCACGGCATCTGCCGTTTCATGTATGACCGTTTCCTCTACGCTTCCTCTTCCCGAGAAGGATTTTAAAGCGGTTGTTTGTGACGGAATGGTTATGAAGGTCGGCGTGGATTATTTTAATGAATCCTTGGAGGCACAGGCGCTCTATAAGCTGAGAAAAGAGGATTGGCTTGTATGGTTGAACAAGATAGTTGAGTTTTGCGAGAACGGGAATA
>OMQZ01000026.1 GCA_900313355.1 uncultured Rhodospirillaceae bacterium | reverse complement strand
CGGCGTTTTGGCTATTATCGGTGTATTGAGTGCCGGCGGTTTGGCTGGTTATTCAAAAGCTATGTTCAAACACAAATTGAACACAACGATGGATCAATTAACAATGCTTGTTACAAACATCCGCACGATGTATGGCACACAAGACAACTATGAAAACTTGACAGCTGCTCAAGCAATCAAATTGGGTATCATCCCTGCTGCTATGAAGAACACAGCTTCTACTTTGGTTAACCCGTTCAAAGGTGTTGTTCAAATTGGTGTAAGTAAATCAAATGCTAGCGCTCCTGACAACACAGCATTTACTGTAACATATTCCGGTCTTCCTTCAGAAGCTTGCATTGCTTTAGCTACAGCTGACTGGGGTTCTGGTGCCGGTTCTGGCTTTATCGGTGTTGTTGCTGCCTCTACTGGCAATGCTGATGTTACCGGTAAATACACAGGTACAAATACAGAAGGTAAACCTTTGACAGTTGCTGAAGCTATCACAGCTTGCGGTGATGCCAACACATCTTCTGTTGCTTTGAAGTTCTACTAATCTGAACCTCATTTAACAAAATTAAAAAGGCCTCTTCTTTAAGAGGCCTTCTTCTTTATAAACAGGCATTTCCTTTCCATTTATACGAACGAACGACACCATTAATCACATTAAATGTTGTTTGACAAATCCCTTCAATAGACTCATCTTGAATCTGATCATATCCATCAATTGCATATTCACCAAAAAACGGGCTATATATCATATCATCCGCGCCCCACATCGGTTGATTATAAAAATATTCTGTCGGAACCAAAATATTTTGATATTGAACATAAATCAGAACCTTTTCTTGCGCAGAAATATTTTTCTCAAGTGTCGGCCTGCCCCATGATGCAATCAGCGAACTCTCAGGTTGCCCAACCCATTTTTGAAGTTGATCATTGTAAGAAGTATTATTAAAAACACAGGCAAATAACAAAAAAATCAATACCAGTAAAAAAGCAACTTTTTTCATCTTTTTTTTCTCCTCAATTAAACAAATAAGAAGAAAAAGATAATCTTCAATCAAACCAAAAGGTTATTCATCATGAAATGATTGACGTCCCAAATTAACGTTTCGATTAATATCCATGCATAAGATGATGCCGAAACTTGCCATAACAGAAAGCATAACCGTTCCGCCGTATGAAATTAAAGGAAGCGGAATACCAACCACCGGCAACAATCCTAAAACCATTGCAATATTAATAAACACATACATAAAATAATTCGTATTTAAACCGATTACAACCAGTTTTCCATAATAACTTGTAATCCGATACGCAAACAAATAGCCATATATAAGAATAATCAAATTAAGTAAAATAACGATTGTCCCGCCAATCAATCCAAACTCTTCTGAAAGCATCGTAAAAATAAAATCTGTATGTTTTTCAGGCAAAAAATTCAAATGACTTTGTGTTCCGTTCAAAAACCCCTTTCCGAAAACACCTCCCGAACCTAAAGCAATCTTAGATTGAATGATGTGATAACCGCTCCCTAACGGATCTCTTTCCGGATTTAAAAAGGTCAGAACTCTGTTTTTTTGATAATCATGTAAAAAATGCCATGCAATCGGCGCAAACACAAGTGCACCTCCTCCCAACACATAAAATTTCCACATTTGAACACCGACACAATAGAAAATAACCATTGTCGTAAACAAAAGCATTAAGGCAGTACCTAAATCGGGCTGCAAAACAATCAACGCAGCCGGAAACAACGCCATCAGAACAGGTGCAATCAACCCTTTGATACTTTCAATCTGGCCTAATGTCGAACTGTGGAAATATTTAGCCAAAAACAGAACCATGCTGATTTTCATCAGCTCTGAGGGTTGCAATTTAAAAAGTTTTAAGTCGATCCAACGCTGAGCTCCCATACCGATATGCCCGAAAACTTCAACCGCTATCAAAAGAAGCAAAACAACAAAATAAGCAAGATATGAATATTTCAGATAAACACGCACATCAACAAGTGCCAAAAAAAGCATCAAAAAGAATGAAACAACAAAACGTATAAGTTGATTTTTTGCCCATGGTGTCATTGACCCCCCGGCAGCAGAATAAAGAGCAAGCAAACCTATAGCCGTTAAAATAACGATGCATAATATATAACCCCAGTTTAAACCAAAAAACTTCTCTTTTAATGAAAGATTTTTATTAAAACCAGATTCATACATACCCTTTTTCCTTATAACCCTAATTCAACAGCTGTTTTCAAGATTTTAGATGCAATCGGAGCAGCAACGCCTGAACCGGAAGATCCGTGTTCAACAACAACAGCAACAGCATATTTTGGATTATCATGCGGTGCATAGCCGATAAATAAAGCATGATTGCGCAATCTCCACTCCAAATTTTCATCTTTGATGATACCTGTTTGCCGCTCTTTCATACTGATTCTTCGAACTTGAGTTGTTCCCGTTTTGCCCCCCATTTTTGCGCCGTTAACATTAAAATAGGCACGACGAGCCGTCCCTCCTTCCCCGTTAACAACTTCATACATGCCTTTCTTCACAATTTCGATATTTTTATCTGAAATAGGCAATTTTTTTATCTTCGATTTTTCTTTTAAAGATAATTTCGTAAATTGAGGAACAACAGCATATCCGCCGTTCACAACTCTTGAAAGCATTGTTACAAGCTGTAATGGTGTAACTAAAACATAACCCTGACCAATACCTGCAATAACCGTCTCACCTTGTTGCCATTTTGATTTTAAATATTTTTCTTTCCATTCCTTATCCGGCACAATGCCTTTTTGCATATTATCAAAACCGAGATGAAAATCACTCCCGAAACCCAAAAGTCGCGCCATCTCCGCAATTTTGTTAATACCCAATTTTAATGCCACTTCATAAAAGAAAATATCGCATGAATTTTTAAGTGCACCGACAACATTAAGCGGACCATGACCGGAATGTTTCCAACAGTGAAATTTGTGATTTCCGAGTGACATAACTCCCGAACACCCGAAACGTGTATTTTCATCAATAACGCCGGCTTCCAAAGCCGCCAACGCCACCACAACCTTAAATGTTGATCCGGGAGAATAGTGTTCGGAGATAACTTTATTGGTCATCGGCTTTCGCTCATTTTGCAATAAATCATTCCAGTCTTTATATGAAATACCGGTTGTGAAAAGATTCGGATCAAAAGACGGAACAGAAACAAAGGCCAAAATTTCACCGCTGTGAACATCAAGCACAACAGCCCCTCCGCTCTCCTGACCAAAAGCATCTTGAGCAACTTTCTGAAGTCTGGAATCAATGGTCAGATGCATGGCTTTTCCTTCGATCCCGTTTTCGTGCTCGATTTCTTTCATCACACGACCATACGCATTCACTTCTAATTTTAAATTGCCGCTATGACCTCTCAAATCTTTTTCCCACAACTTTTCAAGTCCGGATTTTCCGATTTTAAAACCCGGAACAGATAAGAGCGGATCATCATTCATTTCAGCCTGATTTACAGCACCGACATATCCAAGAAAATGAGCTGTATAAATTCCCATCGGATAGACTCTGTTTAAGCCCTCATCAATCACAATACCAGGCAGATCGGGAGCATACAGCTGCAACAAAGACACCTCATCCCATGACAAATTTTCTTTTAATTTGACCGGCACAAAGCGCCTGTTATTTTTAATATCGCGCCTGATTTTCATTTCTTCCTTCTCGGTTAGCGGAACCAACTTCTTGAAACTTTCAAGTGTTTTATCAATATCAGGCGTCTGTTCTGCAATAATAAGGGCTTGAAAATTTTGATCATTGAAAGCAAGCAGTTCTCCATTGCGATCATAAACACGTCCGCGCGGCGGAATAAGCACGCGTGTTGAAATACGGTTTTCATCAGATAACGTTTTATATTTTTCCCCTTCCACAACCTGTAAATAATAAAGACGTCCAATGAGGCTCAGTAAAAGCACAACACTGAAACACGCAAAAACAAAGGTACGATTTAATAACAGTTTACCTTTATCATTATCTCTATTCATCGATATCCCCTCTCGTTTTTATATATCTGTTTTGTATAAACATATTAAGTCGTGCGATCAGAGGATAAATCAAAATCGTTGAAACATAAGTCATGAAAATATGAGGTAATGTTAACAAGGTGCGAAAATAGACGCAAAATAAAAACCATTTTAAAACAAATGCCAAAAATGCAATTAATGAAAAACAAAGCCAACTACTCACAAAAGGCTTGGTATTAACATAACCCGCAAGCGTGATCGTTAAGAGATAAACAAAAAGAAAAACACAAATATTCATTCCCAGAGGAAGTCCGCTCAAACTATCAACCACCACCCCGATTAAAATTGTTGAAACAATCCCAAACAAATCGAGCCGATACAACACCCAAAAATAAATGCAAATCAGCGCAAAATCAGGTCTTAAAAAATGGGATAACGGCAAATGTGTGGGTACAAAACCCACCAAAACAAAAAAAAGCGTAATGAAAAAAGGTATCAGATTTCTAAATAGTAAAATTAAGGTATCCGCTAAAGAATCTTTCATCGATCAAAATCCTCGTCGAAAAAATCTTCATAAGTACCATAATTAACAATTTTGACATACTCAACTGTTTCAATCGGTTCCATCGGTTCGACCTCAATAGCCGAAGGAGAAACTCTTGTAACATACCCCACAGGAAGGCCGCTCGGAAATATTCCGCCGACCCCTGAAGTTACGATTTCATCTCCCTTAACAATATCTGCTTTAGGCGCTGTATAAAGCAAATTCATAACGGATGTATTATTTCCGGATAAAATTCCCTTTGCTCTCGTACGCTCAACAACAACAGGTATCTTTGAATTAATATCGCTGATAAGCAAAATACGCACATACGAACCATGAACCGAATCTATTCGACCGATAACACTTCTTTTATACAACACAACTTGCCCCTTCTTAACAGACTTCACATTTGCAATATAAGCAATCAATGAATGAGAAAATCCATCACCTTCCGAAGCAATAACTTTTGCAGTTACAAAATCTGCATCTTCAGGGGGTGTATAATAAAGCATTTCAGACAAAAGTTCATTTTCAATTTTCAGAGCTTGAAGTTTTTGTTCCAAATAATAAACGCGCTCTTCCTGACTTTTTAAGGCTTTGTTGTCGGCATAAACACGAATGACATCTCTGATTTTTTCATAAAGATAATAAACCCCGTCTGCCGGCAATTGCATCACTCGAATAACCGGATTTAAAACACGTGCGACAACGTCTTCTGTCGTGTTTAAATGTGCGTTATCCGC
This sequence comes from uncultured Rhodospirillaceae bacterium, assembly GCA_900313355.1. Lineage (GTDB taxonomy): Bacteria > Pseudomonadota > Alphaproteobacteria > RF32 > CAG-239 > UBA1254. The sequence goes on along the minus strand of OMQZ01000026.1, from coordinate 771 downwards.
CTTGCTTAAAATAACTAAGCCAAAAGCGGATATCACAACAAGCGTCACAATCAGTTTACGTAAAAAAATTCGAAACTGGCTCAAACGTATAAACAGAACGCGGCGACGTTTCATCTTTAACAACTTCCTTTCCTATCTCCGCGTAAAGAACTAATACATCGAAGAAAGCACACCTTTGAACTTTTGAATATCATCCAAAGCAATACCGGTCCCTTTTGCAACACAAGCCAACGGCTCTTCAGCAACCGACACGGGAAGCCCTGTCGCATCTCTTAAAACTTGATCCAAATTTTTCAAGAGCGCTCCGCCACCCGTTAAAACAATACCTTTGTCAACAATATCGGCAGCCAACTCAGGAGCTGTATTTTCGAGCGCAACTTTAACAGAGTCCACAATCTGAGACACAGGCTCAGACAAAGCTTCTGCAATCTGGCGTTCCGAAACCGTAATTTCCTTCGGAATACCATTCAATAAATCACGACCTTTAATTTCAATCGTTTCGCCCTCACCTTTAAGCGGCGGACAAGCACAACCGATTTGTTTTTTAATACGCTCAGCACTGCTCTCACCAACCAAAAGGTTCATATTACGTCTGATATAAGAAACGATGGCACTATCCATCTTATCGCCGCCGACACGAACCGATTTCGCATACACAATACCGCCGAGTGAAAGGACAGCAACTTCTGTCGTTCCACCACCAATATCAACAACCATAGAACCTGTCGGTTCCGTAACCGGAAGGCCCGCACCGATTGCAGCCGCCATCGG
>OMQZ01000183.1 GCA_900313355.1 uncultured Rhodospirillaceae bacterium | reverse complement strand
TCTGATACGATTTTACTGGAAAATCTAAAAAAAATAGTGTATGAGAATGGGGTGCAAGATTCTCTTCTGCCGATTTCGACCCCGCTGCGCGACATCGCGGCGCTGGCCATAACGACGGAAGATGCCGTTAAATTAAGGCTTGGACAAAGCTTATCCCCTAAAAACTACGATGTAAAAAAACACATCGGAAAAATAATGGGAGCTTTTGAAAACGATTGTTTAACAGCGCTTGTTCGAATCGATGAAAGAAAAATTTCACCGATTCGTGTGTTTAACTTAATTTAAAAAAGGAAAATTTAAGATGTCGATTACAAACGAACAAAAACAAGAAATTATTGCAAAATACGGTACAAAACCGGGCGATACAGGTTCTCCTGAAGTTCAAATCGCCATTTGGACATATCGTATCAACGCTTTGATTGAACACTTTAACGTTCACAAAAAAGATTTACACTCAAGACTTGGTTTGATGAAGATGGTCAGCCGTCGTCGTCACTTACTTGATCACTTAAAATCTAAGAGCGCTGATCGTTATCAAGCCATCATCAAAAAGTTAGATTTACGTAAGTAATCTGATAAAAATTAAAAACTGCGGAGCATGGGGCTCCGCAGTTTTCATGAAATCCTGGCATGGGGCCAGGTGAGGTTTTAGTATAGGAAAGGTAAAAAAATATGATCGATTTTAAAGTTTGTCGCAAAGAATTAGAATGGGGCGGCAGAAACTTAGTTTTAGAAACAGGTAAAATTGCAAGACAAGCCACAGGCGCTGTTGTCGCAACTTATGGAAAAACAGTTGTTGTGGCTACCGTCTGTGCTGCTAAAGAAGTTGCAGCTGATCAGGATTTTTTCCCTTTAACCGTTAATTATCAGGAAAAATATTATGCCACAGGTAAAATCCCCGGTGGTTTTATGAAACGTGAAGGCAAACCCTCTGAGCGTGAAATTTTAATCTCACGCCTGATTGACAGACCGATTCGCCCTCTGTTTCCTGATGCTTTCAAAAACGAAGTGCAAATTGTCTGCACAACCGTTTCACATGACCAAAAAAATGATTCCGACGTTGTTTCTATGATTGCCGCATCTGCTGCACTCGCCGTTTCGGGTATTCCTTTCATGGGACCGATCGGCGCCGCAAAAATCGGCTACAAAAACGGAGAATATATTTTAAACCCAACCATTAATGAACAAAAAACATCTGAATTGGAACTCGCCGTTGCGGGAACATCTGAAGGTGTGTTAATGGTTGAATCAGAAGCGAACGAACTTTCCGAAGAAGTTATGCTCGGTGCTGTTATGTTTGGTTTTGAAAGCTTCCAACCTGTTATTAAATTAATTAACGAGTTAAAAGCTGAAGCAGGAAAACCTGCTTGGGAAGAACCTGTATTTCCGAAAGAATATGATGCTTTATGTGAACGCATCGAAAAAGAATACAAAACAGAATATGAAAACGCTTTCAACCTTGTCAACAAACAAGAGCGTTTGGATACATTAAGCCAAATCGGCGAAAAATTCAAAGCTTCTGTTGACCCTGAAAACGAACTCGAAGTTAAATATGCACCTGAAGCCATCGAGCACATGATGCACAAAACAATGCGTGAAAAGGTTTTATCCACCGGCAAACGTATTGACGGACGCGATACAAAAACTGTTCGTCCGATTGAATGCCAAGTTGATGTTTTGCCGACGACACACGGCTCTGCTTTGTTCACGCGCGGTGAAACACAAGCTTTGGTTGTCACAACATTGGGCACTGATGATGACGCTCAAATTGTTGACGGTTTAATGGCTGAATATCGCCAAGATTTCATGCTTTATTACAACTTCCCGCCGTTTTCTGTCGGCGAATGTGGCAGATTAGGCACCCCCGGACGCCGCGAAATCGGTCACGGAAAGCTTGCATGGCGTGCAATTCACCCGATGCTTCCGACAGACAAGGAATCATTCCCTTATTCAATCCGTGTCGTATCAGATATTATGGAATCTAACGGCTCTTCATCAATGGCAACTGTTTGCGGCACAACGCTTTCGCTTGAAGCCGCAGGTGTGCCGATGAAGAAACCCGTTGCCGGAATTGCCATGGGCTTAATCAAAGAAAATGACGGTCGTATTGCTATTTTGACCGATATTTTAGGTGACGAAGATCACTTAGGTGATATGGACTTTAAGGTCGCAGGAACGAAAGACGGTGTAACAGCCTTGCAAATGGATATTAAAATCACATCCATCACCAAGGACATCATGAAAAGCGCTCTTGCCCAAGCTCACGAAGGCCGTATTCATATCTTAGGCGAAATGGCAAAAGCAATTGCCGAACCTCGCGCCAAAGTGTCTGAATTGGCTCCGCGTATCATTACCTTAAAGATTCCGACAGATAAAATTCGTGATGTCATCGGTACAGGTGGTAAGGTTATTCGTGAAATCATTGAAAAGACAAACACAAAGATCGATATCACGGATGACGGCATTGTCAAAATCGCTTCTGTCAACACAAAAGACGGCGAAGCTGCCTTAAACATCATTATGGATATTGTTGCCGAACCTGAAGAAGGTGTGATTTATCATGGCACAATCACCAAGATTATGGACTTTGGCGCATTTGTCCGCTTTGTCGGTTCGACAGAAGGATTGGTTCATATTTCAGAAATCAAAAATGAACGCATTGCCTCTGTTTCTGACTTCTACAAAGAAGGCGACAGCATTTGGGTAAAATGCATCGGTATGGACAACCGCGGAAAATGGAAACTTTCTGCCAAACGTGTTGACCAAGAAACAGGTGAAGATTTGGAAAAATAATTTTCCAT
>OMQZ01000181.1 GCA_900313355.1 uncultured Rhodospirillaceae bacterium | reverse complement strand
TGGTCTGAAGAAAGTTTGATGGGCGTATATCGCTTTGTTTCAAAAGTTTATGCTTTGTTTAAGAAAGTTTATCGCAAAGAAGATGTTGCAATGAGTGCGGCGGATTTGAGAGCGATGCATAAATGTATTTTAGATGTGACAGAGCGTGTGGATCAGATGAAATTTAATACGGCAGTTTCGTCGCTGATGACTTATGTCAATCATCTGTCTTCGATGAAAATGATTCCGGTTCAAATGTATGAAACGCTCTTAAAACTATTGAGTCCGTTTACACCTCATTTGAGCGAAGAAATGTGGGCGCGTTTGGGTTATAGTGACAGCGTCGTTTTGGCAAGCTGGCCGGTCGGAGATAAAAAGCTGGCACAAGATGATGTGGTTACGATTGCCGTTCAAATTAACGGGAAGATGCGCGGAACCATCGAAATAGAAAAAGACAGCGATGACGAGGATGTTAAAAAAGCAGCTCTTGCGCTTGAAAATGTTGCTCGTCAGACAGCCGAATCGGGCATAAAGAAAATCATTGTTGTTAAAAATAGGATTGTGAACATTGTGGCATAAGTTTAATATAATAGTTCTTGTTTTGGCTCTTGGAGCATGCGGCTTTGAGCCGTTGTATGTTGAGCGTCATTCTGATGAAAAGTGGTATTACAAAGGTGAGTTTGATACCTCGATTACAGATGAAATATCACAAATTAAGGTTGAGCTCGCAGATGATCGTATCGGTCAGCTCGTTCGAAACGAACTTCTTGACAGCTTTACACCTAAAGGAGTTCCCGAAAATCCTAAATACCGTTTGGAAATCGTGCATATTAACAAACGCGAAACAAAACAAGCTATGCGCGGAGATATTACGGCAACACGTGAGCGCGTTGAATATAAACTTCAATATAAACTTTTTGATGCCCAAACAGGCGAGCAACTTGTTTTAGGAGATACGCTTGCATTGTTGGGATATGATATTATGTCGAATCCGTATTCAACGACTTTTTCTCAGAAAAAAATTGAAAAAGATGCGGCACAAATTATGGCAAACGATATATCGCTTCGAATTGGTGCGTATTTCCATTCTGTTTTAACAAAGCGCGGGAATCCGAATGAACTTTAAACAGGCAGATGTTGACAGGTTTTTAAGATCACCCGACAAGAATGTTCGGTGCGTTTTGTTGTTTGGAACAAACGAAGGTATGATTGCCGAACTTTCACAAAAGTTTATGAAAACTGTTTCGGACGACTTGAGCGATGCTTTTTTGGTCAGCGTTTTGCAAATGGAAGCAGTTGAAAAAGATGAGGGTGTGCTTTATGGCGAATATAATGCAACATCTATGATGGGCGGGCGTCGCGTTGTTTTGATAAAAGATGTCAATAACAATTTAACAAAAATTTTGAAAGATTTAATGCAAAGAAGCACCTCGGACACGATGCTCGTGATGACCTCGTCTTCGATTAACACAAAATCGTCGCTTGTTTCTTATTTGAAGAATGAGGATTTTGCGATTGTGTTCGGTTGTTATGATGACAGAGAAGAAAATATCAGTTCATATGTTCGGGACTTTTTTGTTCAAAACAAAATCACAATCGCAAGCGATGCGTTGCAACTTTTGTGTCGCAGATTGTCAGCTGACAGAAAAGCAAGTGTTAATGAGCTTGAAAAGCTTATGTGTTACATCGGTTCAAGAAAAAATGTTGTTTTGGAAGATGTGCAAAAAGCCGTGAGCGATACCTCAGGCAGTTCTATTGAGGATTTGAATTATTTTACGGCATCGGGACAAACAGAGCGTGCGATTAATGCTTATCAATTTTTATTAAATGAAGGCGAAGAGCCGGTGCAACTGTTGCGCAATTTGAGCTATCATTTTTATAAGCTGTTGGAATGTGTGGCAAATATGGAAAACGGGAGCAGCGCGGATTCCGTTGTTTCAGGCCTTAGACCGCCTTTGATGTTTTATCGAAAAGCAGATTTTACCATGCAACTTAAAATTTGGAAACGTAAATCTCTTTTAGATGTTCTTTCTTTATTATATAAAGCAGAACGCGATTGCAAAACGACGGGATATCCGGCAGAAGAGATCGGAAGTTGGAGTATACTTCAGATATCCGGTGCTGCTCGGAAGTTAAAGCTCGTATAACAGGTCATCTAGAGCAAAAACTGCAAGAGCGGAAAAATTCACGTAGGCTTATCTACGCTAAAATTTTTCCGCCTTTTGTTTTCACTCTATCTGCCCCGTTCTCCGAGCTTTAATAAAAAAGCCTCTCGGAAGAGAGGCTTTTTTTTATTCAAATTTTTCGGCGACTAAAATGACGCCGTCTTTGACATCTTTGATTTTGACTTTGGCGCCTTTTTTCAAAGGCTCGTCAATTTCTACGAGCCAAAACGAATCGCCGACCTTGGCTTTTGAGCGACCATCAACGACATCTTCTGATAAATTATAAACCTTGCCGATATGGGCACCGGCCATGTCGTTTAAGTATTTATATTTTTCGGGCACTTTGGTTTTGTTTAAAACTTTTGCGTAAGCATACCAACCGATCCCCGAAAATGCGGCAGAGATAAGCGCAAACCACACAAGCGTTTCAGTCGCCGTGAATGTGAAAATACTCACCAAAATGCCCATCACGAAAGCAGAGAATCCGAACCAAATCAGATATGTGCCCGGGACGAACATTTCAGCCAAAACAAACAAAACACCGATAGCAAACCAGCTCAAATAGCCGAGTTCAGTAATCCATTCCATTTTTTATTCCTTTCTTATTTTGCTTTTTTCGCGGGTTCTTTGTCTTTAATTACTTCTTTTGTGATTTCGGCAATTGAGGCAAGGGAACTTGCAACGTTTGTGAAATCAGCAGGCAACATTAAAAGTTTTTGATTTGAAGAATTGGCGAATCCTTGTAATGCTTCAATATATTTTTGACCTAAAAAGTAATTCAAAGACTGGGCGTTGCCTTTTGAAATAGCATCTGATAAGACAGTGGTCGCCATGCTTTCGGCATTGGCTAAACGCTCTCTTGCTTCAGCTTCGCGGAAAGCCGCTTCTTTTTTAGCTTCAGCGTCTAAAATCACAGATTGTTTTTCGGCTTCGGCAGATAAAATCATGGCTTGTTTTTCACCTTCTGCTTTTAAGATTTCGGATTGACGGACGCCTTCGGCTTCAAGAATGGCGGCACGTTTGTCACGTTCGGCTTTCATTTGGCGCGCCATCGAATCGATCAAATCTCTCGGCGGGGTGATGTCTTTAATTTCAACACGTGTGACTTTTACACCCCAAGGAACAGTTGCTTCATCAACGACAGAAAGAAGTTTGTGGTTGATGGCATCACGTTGTGATAACAGTTCATCAATTTCCATCGAACCTAAAACCGTTCTGATGTTTGTCATAATAAGATTTAAAATCGCAGTATTCAAATCACGAACCTGATAAGCGGCGTTTGCGGAATTTTGTATTTGGAAGAACAAAACACCGTCAACACGAACCATGGCGTTATCTTTTGTGATGACATCTTGGGAGGGAACATCCAAAACCTGTTCCATGCGGTTAATTTTTGCGCCGATTTTTTCGACAATCGGAATAACAAGATGAAAACCCGGTTTTAAGGTTCGTGTGAAACGACCGAAACTTTCGATTGTGTATTCATAACCCTGACGGACAATGACAACCGATTTTGCTAAAACAAATAAAACCAATACAACGAGTATGACAGCAAACTGCATAATTTTTTCTCCTTTTGAAAATAAATCAGTTAAACTTATTTTTATGGAATTTTGGGATCGTTGCAAGGATATTTGCGTTTTTGATAAGAGATTTTTTTAAGGTTATTTTAGGCTTGACTTTTTTGTCTATAGACTGTATAAAGGAAGCAGTTTTTTAATGATTATCCCAATTATTTAGATATGAATAAGTCAATTGAAAAAGAACTTCACTCCTTCGAGGAAGGGCTGAAGCACCAGATCTGCGGGATCAGGTTGAAGAATTATCTGACTCTTTATCGCCACATCTTGGAGGCAGAGCAGATGTCTGAAGACGAGCTTGTGGCCCGCGCGTCTCGAATTAAGCCCTTGGTTCGCCTGGACAAGGACGGTAACAGACGCAAGACGGGGGAATTCGAGGAAAGCGATCGGCTCGTCTTTGTTAAGCCGAGCGAAATCTTAGAGAGCTACCTCTACGCTTTTAAGACGCAGGACATCGTGCCTGTTGAGGTTCCGGAGCTTAAGGTTGTCGCCTCATTTACGTGTTACCACCGTTATGGCAGTTATTATGGGTTCTTTCGCCCGTCCGTCGATGAGGTTCTCTCGCAAATTCCGCCGAGCGTGGATTTGGACCAGGTTCAAGCCTTTGAGATCAAGGTGGATTCCTTGAATATCTCAGACGTCTATGACAAGTTCGTAGACCGCCACGTCTCGACAGTGATCCTCTACAAGATGAAGGGAGGCTTGCCTTCCGAAATCGAATCTCAGGAGGTTATCTACTGAGAAAAGTGATTATGGTTTATGAAAAAATCCGTTGAAGACCATGCGTCTTCGGCGGATTTTTTTTTGATATTTCTGATAAATGAATTTGCTTTGTTGACAAGGAATGTTTCATAAAAGTTGACAAGATAGATTTTCTAAAGTATTTTTGAGGCCTGCGAAGTTATCATTATGTTTTTACTAAAATAATTTATTATGGCAAAATCAATCATTATCTTATCCGATTATCGAGAATATCGGAGAACTAAGGCTCTTGTGGTTAGCCAAAGCGGAACGAACGCCTATGAAAGGGTTCTTTTTAAGGCCTTTTTTAGGGCAATTTACACGGTGTATGGCATCTGTTGCGCAGAGGTCAATAAAGACCTGCTTTTCGGCAAAGGTCCTTGGAGCTACAGGGATTATAATGGTCAACCCAAAGTTATGACTTTCGATCAGATGTATCCGCAAGGGTTAGCTGATATCTATCTTACCGATCCTGAAAAGGAACCGGATTGGGACTACAGATTTAAGTGTTGGAGCGGATATAAACGCATCAATCTTCCTGAGCGGGTCGCTTCCCCCGGCATCCCCAAGCTCTATTTGCTGAATTATTACAGTAACGATGAAAGCTTTAACGAACACTGGGAATTTTTGCAGAAGCATGTTGAAGAGATCGGGAGGCATACCGAGCTTGGTGCGGTGTTCGTTGACGGGTCAACACGTCTTAAACCGGACGACGATACGATTGAAAGGCTGAGATTGAAGACCGTGGCAGCCGAAGGCGGCGCATTTTGCGTGGATTTGACCGAAAAGCTGCGCATCAAATCGCCTTGGTCTTATGATCCGGCATCTCTTCCGCCAACCCTCGGCGGGGTCAAGACCGTAAAGTTTTCGTCTGTTGACGAGCTGTCTGAACTGATGGTTCAACAAATGACGGAATAGCAGACGAAAGAATGGCATACGAATCGCTTGTTTTTGGAACAAAACAAGCGATTAGTTGTTTAAACGATGATACAAATTAAAACAAAACTTTATCACCGATTTTGATGTCGTGTTTTTTTATTTCGCCGGCATTGAGTTCAACAACATAAGATGTTGGTTTAAGGGTTGGTCTGATTAAGCGTTCGCTCATCGGGGTTGTGTTTTGGGCAAGAGCAATGATTTTGCCGTTCGAATCGAGGAAAAGCATATCAAGAGAAATGTATGTGTTTTTCATCCACATTGCAATCGGTTGAGGGTGATTTTTTGAAAAAATAAACATCATACCCGAATCTGATTTTAATTTTTTTCGGTCCATTAAACCTTTTTGCATTTTGGGCAATGTGTCGGCAATTTCAACATAATAAGTTGCCTCACCGTTTGAGGTTTGGATGGTGATTGGGGTTAAATC
>OMQZ01000032.1 GCA_900313355.1 uncultured Rhodospirillaceae bacterium | reverse complement strand
CGCAAAACCGGTGATTTGATTGCCACAAACTTTAACTTGAATCAAAAGATTTTTGAAATTTTTAAATAATTCTTAAAAAAAGACTTGAAAATCCAAATTGATTAGGTTATAAGAGCATAAATTTTTGTAAAAAGAAGAGTTTTTTATTGGAGAAATATAATGAAAAAAGGCATTCATCCTGATTACCACGAAATCACTTACGTGATGACAGATGGCACAGAGTGCAAGGTCCGCACCACGTGGGGAAAGAAAGGTGATAAAATGAATTTGGAAATTGACCCGAAATCTCATCCGGCATGGACAGGTATCCACCGCATGGTTGACTCTGGCGGTCAGGTTTCAAAATTCAACAGCAAATTTGGTGCTTTCGGTATCAAAAAAGCATAAAATATACTTTATTTTTCTAAAATCGTCGATTCGTTCGGCGATTTTTTTTATTTTCTTGTCTTTATCCGAAAAATCGCTTATAATGAAGATATAAGGAGCACAATTATGTTATTTTTTTCAAAAATATTCAGCTTCGTTCAAAATGCCGCCAAACAGGTCAGCAAAGCGGCATCTCAAGCGCGCCTTGATTCTGTTGCTTCGGCCACAATGGGCGGTCTGGCGTTTGCCGTTTCTGGCGAACACATGGACGCTTTAGGCAAAAACATCTCAAACAGCTTTGGCGGAAGATAGTTGATGGAAAACATTCCTGAATTAAAAAAAATTTCTTCTGACTTTTTCTTTGACAAACAAGGCGTTATCGTCAAAATCCCTCTTGAAGCTGATTATGTTTTCAGAGCCGCTTTCTTTTATGACGGACGCAACCAAGCCGTTTTAGGGCGCAACAATAAAGACTTTTATCTCTTAAAATCGATAGCCCCGCTTATTCGCGAAAAAATCAAAAACGCCAAAACGCTCACCATCATGGAATGCACCGAAAACAAGGTCAATCAATCCTATGATGTCGAAATTGTTATGGTTGATGAAATCCCCGGCGAAGATACTTTTGAAGAAGACTATAAAAAATATTTCGAAAAACTTGAAGAGATGTATGGCAAAGAGCGCGTTAAAAGTTTCAAACAAAAAGCCCTCGCCGCTTGGCACAAGTTTATTTCTTAAAAAAACAAAAAGTGCTTCTGTATTAGACACCGACTATACGATCTTTTTCAAAAAGCTCGGAGAATGGTTTGGATAGAGCTGTTATAAGAGCTTTCAAAAAGCTCGGAGAGCGTGCGTGGATAATAAGAAACACTTTTTCAAGCGACAGGAGTGTACATATTGGTACATGACTTAGCTTGAAAAAGTGTTTCTGTATTAGACACCAGCTATACGAGCTTTTTACGTCACTTCGGTGATGGCACGCAAGTTCCCGTCTCTATTTATCTGCACAACACGCAATTTATGGCGCATTTCTTCAATCGTTTTAGCACGATCTATTGAGGGATACGTGTGCAGAATACGGTCTGTAAAAGCTTGATAAGCGGCTTCTGAACTTTCGGCGTGAATCGTGGCTAAGCAGTTATCGTGACCTGAACCCATCAGCTCCCAAAGCGCACCTGCGTTTGAAGTTGAAATTTCGCCGCCGATAATCGCATCAGGCGTAAAACGAACAACAAGGTCAATGATTTTTGCATAATCCATTTGGTTGGTTTGTTCCGTACGAGATAAAACAAGATGCACACGGTTCGGATGCGGAACCATCAACTCGCGCGTATCTTCAATGGTAATAATGCGTTTATGAATATCCAAAATCTTCAAAAGATTGTTCAAAAAGGTTGTTTTACCTGTTGCCGTCGCACCGCTGACCAAAATATGATCACCGCGCTTAATTGATAACAACAACCGTTCATACGGATCTTCCGGATCCTTAATATCTTTCAAGGGGTTGATTTTATGAAGTGCCTGACCTTGCGTCAATCCATAATCTGCCAAACCGAAAGCTACATCTTCGCTGTGAACACGAATTGTCAAAGCCACACCACCGGTTAAATCGTTTTCGTCATACATCACATTCTTACCCGCAACAGCCGAAAAACGGTGTCCGCCCGGAATATCCGTAAACACAAGCGGTGATCCCGCCACCGGATCAAAGGGAAGCTCATATGTATTTGCCACAATATATAATAAATCTGTCAGATATTCTTTAGAGAGCTTCTCATCTTCATACATCACCCACGGATACGCGCGTTTTCCGCGCAATCTCAACCAAACCTGACCGGCGCGATTGATGGCCACTTCCTCGATATTTTCTTGATTATACCAATAAGAAAGCGGGCGTAAAACAGATTCCAAAACCGTAAAAGAGCTCATACTTTTTCCTTTCTAAAAGAGCGCTCCGGACGAATTGTCCGATGACGAATTTGAACTTGTTTGCACATTTGCATTCGTTGAAGGCGGTGGTGGTGTTACCCCTGGCGCAACGGTTCGTCTTCTTTTCGGCTCATAGGCTCCGTCATCAATTAAAGGCGCGCTTGTCGGCTGAACAGAATTGTCATCGCCGCTATAAACCACTCTTGAAGACGAGCCACCGCCTGACGAAGAACTATTTGAAGAGCCTACCGGATGACCTTGAGCTGTACCAACCGGATCTCTATCATCAATTAAACTTTCAGGTTTTGAAAGAACATTCATAGAATTTTCTTGCTCTTTCTCTCTTTCGGCTGTTCTGAGCCACAAATCAACTTTCGGATAAATAATCAACCGCGTTCCTGCCGGAATATATGTGACTGCCGCAATATTCATCTTATCGTTCATAATATCTCTGAAGATCTCATCCATATTGTCCAAGAAATGCTGACGTGCATCTTCGGCTGCCTGCGACCTTGAATCTTGTGTCGAAGCGCCGTCAGACGATGTCGTTGTCTGACCTCTTGCCATCACATAAGCCAAAGCATCGCTCATCAAAGATGTTGCCATCGGAAGCGTATATTTCTTCAAGAGCTGTTGATCCAAATATCCGAGCGCGCCACCTCTGCCTTGTGCATCGCCTGTTTGAGCCTGTGAAAATTCAAATGCTGACCCATCAGGTCTGATAAGCCTTGTCCATGTAATATCCATACGCACCGCGCTTCCGGTTGAGCCCCCGGTTGAACCGCCCGAAGATTGTCCCATCACACGGCTACCCGCCGGAATCACAATATTTCTGCCGTCTTCAGCATAAACATTTCTTTCCACGATTGCCGTAATCGGCACAGAACCTGCAAGTCCGCTGTCCATAATTGTTCTGGCCAAAACTGCCGGAATCGGCTTGTCTGCCAAAATCATCTCGCTCATATCCACGCGCCAAGACGACATCGCAAAGTTCGCATTATCCCAGTTCGATTGCCAACCCGTAACAGATGAAGGATTAACATTTGAGGTTAATTTACCGACTTTGATTTCACTTTGTCTGACAGCTTGTGCTTCTGCAAGCATTCTTGCTCTGACAGGATCATATCTTTCATTCGGTCCGAAGCCGCCTCCCGGTCCTAAGTCTGAAGGAACATCAGATGTTCCATACGCATCATTAGGCAGAAACATTGTCGAAGGCACTTGTGCCTGAGCCGGTTTGGGCTTGCTTGAAGACTCATCTTCTTCCTGCTTTTCATCAACTGTTCCGATTAAATTATTATCTTCATCAAAAGCCAATCCGTCTTGAGCTCGTCCGACAACATCACCGCTATCCGAAACAATCTCACCTGTCTCAAGCGCATGCCCTAAATATTTTCCATCTGGCGAAAAAACAACACCGATAACTTTTTGACGATATGAAGGCATATCATCTTCGATTTCTTCTTCGTCTTCATATTCCGGTTGATCAATCACTCCGACTTTAAAAGGACTTTCCTGTTCGGTCTGCGGCACAGACAACCCCGCTCCCGATTTATATTGGGCTGCATAATATTGTAAAGGCCTTGCAACAGCGAGCAGTTTGCCTGTCTGATCTCTCACATCGCCGTTGCCGGAAACGTCGGCAATTTCTTCCCCGTTTACATCATACACTTTGCCTGAGAGTTTAAGCTCACCGATAACTTCATTTTTCTTATCTCTGATGAAATAATCACGATTTCCGCGACCAATTAAAACACCCTCTTTTGAAACCAAGAATCCTCTGTCTGCTTTTCCGAGATTAACACCTGAAAAACTCATCACCGACCCGTTTTTCATTAAATAACCCATCACATGCCCGAACTCGTCATACACATATAAGTCATAAAGCGCATATCCGACAGCTTTATTCTTTGAAACAACCAATCCGTCATAAGTTACATATCCGAACACTTTATTTTGATCATTTAAAACTTTGCCGTCAGGCGAAACATATCCGACAAAATTGTTGTTCTTATCAAAAGCCACCTTATATTTGAAAACAAGACCGAACTTGCGGTTGTTTTCATTAACAACCGTACCGTCAGGTTTAGCAAAACCGGCAATATCGCCGTCATTATTTACAAATTCATTTTTGACATTAACACGCCCGATAAACATACTTTCAAAGTTCATCACCGAGCCCTCATTAACTTTCGCACCCTTGAAAACGGCACCGTCTTCATACATTCTGCCGTCCCAATTCAAACAACCGACAACCTGTCTTTGATCATCTATAACTTTACCTGTTGCATTTGAAAAACCGATCACTTTTCCTTCAAAATCATAAACAGGAGCTGATTGAGCCTTATATCCTAAATATTGCCCCACTTCTGAAACAACTTGTCCGTTGATTAAAACCTTACCTAAAACATTGTCCCTTCCTGACCTTGCGTCTCCTTTAACGCCGACCACACCTAAGTTTTCGCAGTTTGAATTAACAATGGCGCCAAAAGGCAGATTTTGACCTAAATAAACACCTTTTCTGTTTAGCACAACATCACCGGCATTCATCTTGCCAACTTCCTTACCGGCACCAAAAACGCGCCCGCTCATATCTGCATAGCCTATCAACTCACCACGCACACTTGATGCAAAACCATCACCCTCACCGGCTTCACCGATAACAGGCATTGTCATATTTTCATTTTGGGCTGACACGAGATCATATTCCGGCAAGACACGTGCTAAAACTTTATTTTGCGTATCATAAACTTCGTTCGTATCTGAAACCAAAGCCACATCCGAACTTCCATACATAAGCGCATAAGAAGGTCTGATTTGGCGCGCTTTAATTTGATTTTGTGCATCAGCAATAAATCCCGAACTTTTAACTCTTAAAGTCTCTCCTTCAGGTGCCTTAACTTTTCCGTTCACATCAACATATCCGAACAAAGAACCATCTTCTTGATAAGCCGATGCAAAACCAACCGTTTCACCAACCATCACACCATCAGCCGAAAAAACATATCCGAGCGGCGAAACCACATATTTTTGAGCCCCATATAAAAATTCGCTTCCAACCCCCGTTAATCCGATAACATTTTGATTAGCATCTAAGATCAAAGCCGGTTCCATTATTGCGCCCAACATAAATCCTGCATTATCAAAGGCAACACTTCCCTTCATAAAACCGAGAGCAGATCCCTCAAAAGAAACGACTTGTCCGTTTGGCATTGCTTCTGCCCTTACTCTTCCCAAATAATCAAACACAGGTCCTTTATCCGCAATCTGTCCGATAACCTCTCCTGATTTATTTTTAATTGTCTTGCGCGGTCCCACAAAGCCGACAACTTCACCTTTGTTTTTCAATATCTGCCCGTTCGGAGCCAAATAACCTAAATATTTTCCTTCAGATGAAACAGCGACCGCATTCAGCTCAACATGAAAACCGACAACTTCGCCTTTTAAGTTAACGATTTTTCCGTCAGCTCTTTGTTTTCCAACCGACTTACCGTTGAAAACAACATCGCCATCATAACTGACAAGACCAAGATATGCCCCGCTGTTATCAAAAGCATACGCTGTTTTAACCGTTCGCCCGATAATATTTGCCGATCCGTCATAAACATATCCGTTTGCATGAACACGTCCAATCATAGCTCCGTCAAAATCGGTTACCTGTCCCCCCGGTGCAACACTTCCGATAAATGCACCCTCAAGTGAAACAACCATTTTTGAAGAAATCAGCTTTCCTTCCAAAACATAGTTGTTATCTGCTTGGCGATAAGCATATCCTGAGGGTGAAACAAAACCGATATTTTGTCCGTCAAAGTTAATATACGAACCATTACCGGCCAACCTTCCGATCGGTTGTCCCGCATCATTATAAACAATACCTGAAGACAAAACACTACCGACAACATCATAAAAATCATCAACGACTAAACCGTTCGGCAAAACTTTGCCGGCAATTTTACCCGATGGCAAGCGCACAGTTCCGTCAGAAGAAACTTTGCCTAAATATTTGTGATCATTTGAAACAGCAAAACCTTGAGGCACAACACCGCCTAAAATCTGTCCTTTAGAATTGATAATCAAGCTGTCTGCGGTTAATTGACCCATAATTTCGTTTTTTAAGTTAATCGCCGTTCCGTCCGGAATAACCTTACCGATAACTTCTCCCGTGAAATCAACCGCTGTGATATCCTGCGCCAAAGCAAGAGTGCTATTTAAAAGCGAAAACCCTAAAACAACAATCAAAGATTTTAATTTTTTTCCAATCACGTTAATTCCTCCTGTTCTGAGCAACTTCTTGCAACGCATAGCCGGCAACTTTCTTATCATTGTCTATAAACGAACCGTTACTCTTCAAAAAGCCTATATCTTCACCTTTAGGATTTTTAACCTTGCCGTCATCACCTAAATATCCCAAGTATCTGCCTTCACCCGAGAGAATAGCCGTTCCGATTTTAAAAGCATTCCCGATAATATTGTTCTGATTATCGACCACAAAGCCACCGGAGAGCACCCGACCGTTTTGAATGTTGTCGCTGCCGCGAACCGTTCCGTCAAAAGCCACAAAACCCAAAACCCTGTCATAATTGTCAATCACAATATCGCCGGTTACAACTTCTCCGATAAGGCGTCCGTCTTGATTTAACACCTTTCCGTCTTGATAAACACTGCCTATCTTTTTGTTCTTCTTGCCGATAACTTCGCCGTTTGGCAAAACAGATCCGATAACTTCGCCGTTGAAATTAACGACCGCACCTTTATGCAAAACGCTCAAATTTTTACCTGTCGTACCACCGGGCAAAATGGCGCTTAAAGGCTTGTTAAACACATCCATAACCTCGCCTTTTTCATTCACATAGCCGCGATACTGACCGAACAAATCAACCATTGCGCTTTCTTCAATAACTTCGCCGACAACCTTACCCTTCATATCTTTAACAAGCATATCGCTTGTAACCTTGCCGGCAACATTACCCTTTTTATCGATCACCGCACCTTGGGCATTGACATATCCCAAATATGATCCGTCATAACCGATTGCCGGACCTTGTTTAACAACGCTTCCGGCATACTTTCCGCTCAAATCAAAGAAGCGTCCCAAAGTATCAACGCGACCTAAATCTTCTCCGAAACGCGTAACCACACGCCCGTCATAATCCACAAAACCTTTCGCTTCGCCTTTTTCATCAACAACTGTTCCGAGTGGCAAAAAGCGCGCAATGTGCCCTTCATAAAAGCTCAATCCGTCACCATGCATCCGATCATAAGCCACACCGTTGTCTCTATAAACAACGCCATCTGCAAACAAGTGTCCGATTTTTGCCCCGTCAGAATCAACTAAAATATTTCTTTCAGGCAACACAACCCCGATAATTTTGTTTTGCTTATCGACAATATAACGATGCAATAAAATCTTCGCCCCCGGATATTTCGGCAAATTAAGTTTACCCTGAGCATCCAAAAGCCCCAACAACTGTCCCGTCAAATCAAAAGCATAATAACCTCTGCTCAAGCGACCGACATAAGAGCCGTTGTTTGCGAAAACATCACCGTTCAAATCGGTACATCCGATTTTAGAAAGAAGCCCCGAAACGACCTTTCCGCTTGGGCTTAAATACCCCACAACCATTCCTGAGCTGTTAATCACATTCTTATATTGTGCCACCAATCCGACAACATCACCGTTATCATTTAGCACACGCCCGTCCGGATTAACACATCCCACATACTTTTTGCGCGCATCATAAACCAAAGCACCATCATCAACGCTGCCTATTTCTTCGCAACTCTCATTTAAAACTTTTCCTTTAGGTGCAACTGCCCCTAAGAAATGTCCGGTCTCGTCATAAACACCGCCATCAGGATAAATTCTATAATTTTTAACCGTTGCCGAATTAGAAATAATCCCGCTTTGATCCAAAATACCGACCCTAGAGCATCCCCAACCGACAACTTGTCCGCCTTCAATACCTTTTGCGATAATCTTAGATCCGCTCAAATCACGCACCAATCCGTTCGGCAAAACGCGCCCGAGCGCAGTTCCTCTTTGATCTAAAACTTCACCGTTAGCCGAAATTTCTCCTAAAATAGAACCGGCAGGTGTCACAACAATCAAATCCGTACGCACCACAGAACCAACGCGAAGCATTTCATCTACAACCAAATTACCTTTTTCATCAACACGTCCCACAACGTTGCCTTCTGCATTTACGATTTCACCATTTTTATTGATATATCCGATAATTTGACCGTTTTCATCCGTCACGAAATACATCATTTCACCGGCTCTGCCGATAACATTTCCGTCCAAATCAACAATTGTTCCGTCATCAAGCACTCGCCCGATTAAATTGCCGGCAAAATCATAAACATTTCCGTTCTCATCGATATATCCGATAATATTGCCGTCCATATCATATGCCGCACGCATCTTTTTAACATTTTGCTCACCCACACGCCCGATTAAATTGCCGTTTTCATCAACAGCTGTTCCGTCTTTTTGAAGCGTGCCGATATTTTTGCCCTTAAAATCAAGAACCTTTCCTTTTTTTGTTGCCAAACCGACAGCGTTTCCATCGTCGTCATAAATAACTTCTTTAGGCGCTTGACCGACAAGTTTGCCGCTTTCGTTAACAACAGATCCGCCCTCAATTTTTTGCCCGAGTTCAACACCCGAAAAATCGATCACCTTTCCGTTATCATCAACCAAACCGATAACTTTTCCATCATCACTATATGCAACCTCATTGACAGCCTTTCCGAGAATTTCACCATTTTTGCCTCGAGCTGTTCCGTCCGCAGAAACCTCCCCGATATTTTCTCCGGCAAAATTAAAGACTTTTCCGTTTTCATCCACAAAACCGATTAACTTGCCGTTTTCATCATAAACGGCTTCTTTTGGCTCAATACCGATTAAATTACCGTTTTTCCCGACAACACCATCATCAACTTTCCGTGCAATTTTATTGCCGTCGAAATCAAAAACTTGGCCGTTATCATCAACTCTGCCCAAAATTTTTCCGTCATCTGCATACGCAACTTCTTTTGTAGCCATACCGATCTGCTTTCCGTTCTCATCAACGGCAGTTCCATCGGCTTGAATTGTCCCGACCTCTTTACCTTCTAAAGAAATAATTTTATCACCGTCAACAATACCGAGCAAATTACCCTTTTCATCAAAAACAACTTCTTTAGGCATTTGACCGATAACTTTTCCGTTTCTATCGACAACAGAACCGTCTGACAAAGCCTCTCCGATTATATTACCATCAAAATCCACAAGTTGTCCCTGATCATCTACAGTACCCAAAGCTTTGCCGTCAAGACCATAAGCCATTTTACCGGTAATTTTGCCTAAAACCTTGCCCTCATCATCAACAGCCAAAGCATTGTCAGATTTTTGACCGATAACATTGCCATCAAAATCAAGTGCTTGCCCGTTTTCATCAACGACGCCGACGGCATTTCCGTCTGAGTTATAAATCACATGCTCAGAAGTCTTACCAAGCATTTGACCATTGGCATCAAAAGCAGCACTCTCAGAAATCACCTTGCCTAAATTATTCCCGTCAAAGCCGACCGCTTTGCCATCTTCCCCTGCAAAACCGACAACCTTTCCGTCAGCATCATAAACAGATTGTTCGCCTGTTCGCCCGATAACTTCCCCTGACATATTCAAAACCGTTCCGTCAGCACCGACACGCCCGATAATATTTCCGCTTTGATCGCGAACAACCCCTTCGTCATCAACATAGCCGATATCATTACGCTGAGCGTCATATGCTCTCTGTCTGTTGCTGCCGAGCGACCCGACAACGCGGTGATTAACTTTGAAGACATCTCCGTTTTCATCAACCTGCCCGACAATATTGCCGTTTTCATCAATAATAGAACTGTCCGGCAACACAACACCCAATGAATTTCCTTCATCATCAATGACTGTCTTTCCAGTTTGGCCGATGTTTCCGAGCTTTTGACCGCTTAAATCGACAACCTCGCCTTGAGCGTTCAGACGTCCGATAACATTTCCGTCATCATCAACGACCGTTCCGTCATCCATAACTTGTCCGACAATATTGCCTTTAACATCATAAACTAATCCGGCATCAACGCTCTTACCGATAATATTTCCGTTCAAATCAACAACCGCACCATTAGACAAGACTTTTCCGATAACGCCGCCTTGCATATCAAAGGCTGTTCCGTCTGCTCCCGCATATCCGATAACTTTTCCGTTATCATCAAAAATAAGCTTTTTGTTACCGCTTACCCCGATAATATTTCCATTGCTGTCAATAATCAAACCATCAGAATTAACACGACCGATAACCTGACCGGCATCATTATAAACATAACCTTCAGCGTCAATATAGCCGATTTCCCGACCATCCGGTCCATATGCGATTTGTCGCTTATTTGCATTTGTTTCATCTACAGAACCTAAAACATTTGAAGGAACCTGTTCGCAAAAATTGCAATCTTCTTTTGTAATGGCATTTCCTTCTACCGGAACTTTTTGAGCCTTAGCGTTTTGTGCGCTTAAATTCGTTTCGTGCCACGAAACAATAAAATTATTTTGCACATTTCCGGCAACAACCGGAGCCCAACTCATCACAACATTACAAGTTTGATTTCCTCGAAGCTCAACGCTTGTGCAATTATCCTGATACACAAAACCGTCAAACGGTGGCTCGGCAAGTTTGACCGAAACAATTCGAATAGATGTTTTACCGTTTGTTCCGATGGTCAAAACGTTTTTTGCTTCTGTGCCTAAAACAACCTGTCCCATATTAACGGGATTAGGCGTTGTCGTAATCGGCAATTCTTGCGTTTCTACCGTATCAAATTCAATATCGCTTGAAAGCAGACCTGACGCATTGTCAAGCTCTTCGTCCAAAACATCATCATCAGCAGTAAAGACAGGTTCTTGATAATCATCACTCGGCCCTTTGCTTGAAAAGAGCAAAATCAAACCGAACAAAAACGCCACAAACGAAACAATCCCGATAATGAGAATAATTCGATTGGTTTTACGAACATAACGTTCCGAATGTGTAAGTTGTAACTGTTCTTTACTCATAAGCCATCTTCTCTTATTGAATTCTGATTACGCTGCAGAAAACACCGTTTCTCCCAAGTTCACTGCAAATCTTGTCGCCCGTATCAATCGAAGGCACCGGACCAATTCTCAAGTGGAAAAGTTCTTTACCCTGACCATCTGCCGGCGCATCGACCGAATAGAACGGTTGATACGATCCTAAAGTATCGCCATAACGTTTTGACAGTTCTGCCCATAAGTTTTCCAAATTTGAAACATTTGCATCTGTTCCGAGCTCGACCGAAATGCTTGCATTTTCCTCATTTGAAAAACCTGCGCCGTATCTGTAACCTGACGGCAAATCAGCATATTCGACATGCGTTTCGCCGGGTTGAAGTTTATACATTGTCGTATATGTCACTTCCTCGCCGTTTGCCGGAGCGCTTGAAGCTCCACTGTTTTGCAACTCATATTCAGGAACAAGAAGCTCGCCGTTATTACCGACGCTAATTTGTGTCTCGCCGGCAACTTCCTGCGTTTGAGCACCGGATTTTGCTTTTTCTGCTGTTGACGCATTATCGCCCCAAACATTTTCAACATTTTGATCAACCAAGCCACCGGATAAATCAAACCCCTGAACATCAGCAGATCCGCCGGCCCCGTTTTGTTTTGACGGAAGAGGTGCTGGAACGTCCCAATCATTTGTATCTGCGACTATGTTATAAACACCGCTGTCATCAGCTCTGCGCAGTTTCAAACACACAATGCGCTTGCCGTTGCGAAGAACCATATCACCCACGCCTTCAACAACAATTAATCTGTTGTTCGGACCTTTAGCTCTAAAGCCGACTGGCGTTTCCACGCGCTCGACAATCAATGTCACAATCGGACGTTGTACCATATTCAGAGCTTTTTCGCCTAAATCAATATACGTGAAAATATCATCACGCCAAACTCTTTCAGGGGCGATGACAACATCATCCGGATTTGGCACATAAACCTCAATATCAAACTTAAACTGTGAGGGATCAAGCGGAATGCTTTGAATCCAATCTTCTTTTTGATAACGACGTGTGAATGTCGAATCAACAGATTTATTGCTTCCGCCGTAATTGCTGGCATTCAATCGGTTAGACGACCCGCCGACGGAACCGCTACCGCCGGCCGACGTTTTTTTTTGCCCGTCAACGACCTCAATATCAATCACAGAGTTTGTTAAGCGCTCTGTGTTCACGCCTTCGCTTCTGACATAAAACACATATTTGTTGCCTGAACGACCGAAAACCATAACGTTCGTATCAACACCGACCGTTGTTGATCCTGGTTTCGGATAAAGGAGCAATGTGTTTGGACCTGTAATTTCACCGTTAAATGTGCTCTCATCACCGATATAAACATTTTCCAAAAGTTCCCATTCCGGAAAATTAATCAAAGTGAGCATACCTGTTCTTAATCTGACCGGCAAGACCAAATCCGGCGACCAATAATATTTTGAATATGCCGGTTTTGTTTGTCCTTCGCCCAGATTCTGAAGCGGATCAAGCCAAGCGCTTTGCATCATTCCGAGTGAGCCCATACCGATATAATCCAAATTCTGAGGTTGATAATTGCCCTGCGATTGATTGGCATTTTGATTCAAACTGTCAATCGTTGCTTGAGCAAAAACATTTGTTGCTCCGCCGAGCACCAATAAAACAACCAACGCTTTTAACAAATAATGTTTCATTTGCTTTTCCTTTTCTATTCGGTCTTATTATGAGAAAGCGAATAAGCCGTAACGGTAAACCCGATAGGATTATTCAACCTTTCACCATATTTAACTGTTTTTTTGCGATACGCAATCTTTAACGATGCTGTCCAATAATCGATTTGAGGGGCTGTTGAATCAGGATACATATCTCTTGTTTCATATTCAACCTGCCACAACCCACGGCTTAATTCGTTGACGGTCATAATTCTGACCACTCTTGTTAAGCCTTTCGTTCTAATAATATCTAATGCACGCTTTGCTGTCTTATCAATAAATGACTGATAAATTGCCGGCGACGACATCTCTTGGAGCATACTGCCCGGCATCCAACGCGCTTCCATTTCTCTTGCGTCATTCACAAACGCGCTTCTTAAGAGCACATATTCGCGAACAAAAACTTCCGTAACAGTTTTTTGATCGGTCATATTTCCAAGCGGAACAATATCATAAACTTGTTCTTGTTTGTTCTCAAAAGTAAGCAAAAACGGTTCGACACGATAAAGCGGTACAAGCTGAGCAATAGCCAAAGTCAAAACCAGATTACAACAAATACTTATTGCCACAATAACGGCAAACGCACGTGCCGTCCATAAATAACGTTTTTCGGAAGCATTAACGACAACAACATCCTCTTTTGCCCTAGAGCGGTCAAGACGACGCGGCGCATTCGGCCTGTTGCCGATGAGCTTTTGTTGAACATTATTAACGCCTAATCTATCTGCCATTTAATTATCCTTATATTGACGCAACAAACCAATCCGGCAATGTTTTATCCAGTTCCACCTGAATACACGCACAAGGCGAAAGTTTGAGTTCGTTAACATCTTTACCGATACCGACCGGCTCCGGCTCATAATATGAGCCGCATCCTGAAACGAGCAAAACGGCAAACAACAAAATCATTTTCTTATACATTGCAATGTCCTTCCTTATACAAAGACCTTATTTATGTTATACTCATTATTTCAAAAAGTCTAACATGAACGCATCCAAATCCCCAACTTATCAAAAAATCGGAAACTCGTTATAGTCTAACATAATATTAAAAGATTAACATATCTTAAAGAAAATTCATTCTTGTTATTTTATCTTTACTTGAAAAAGGCAAAAAATTTTAACGCAAATAAGCCTGTATAAATTTTTCCATACTTGCAATTTCAGCTCTAGATGACACCTTATAAAAAAGCTCGGAGAGCGTGTGCGAGTAAAAGCAAAAAAAAGAAAGATGAAAATTTTAGCGTACAAAAAGGTACGTAAATTTTTCCGCTCTTGCAATTTCAGCTCTAGATGACACCATATAAAAAAGCTCGGAGAGCGTGTGCGAGTAGAAGCAAAAAAAGAAAGATGAAAATTTTAGCGTACAAAAAGGTACGTGAATTTTTCCGCTCTCGCAGTTTTTGCTTTAGATGACACCTTATAAAAAAGCTCGGAGAATAGGTCAGATAGAGTTGAAATAAAAGCGGAAGTACCGCAGCGTACATTAAAGGTACGT
>OMQZ01000180.1 GCA_900313355.1 uncultured Rhodospirillaceae bacterium | reverse complement strand
TGCTATGAACGAAGGTCTTCGTTTCGCTATCCGTGAAGGTGGTCACACTGTCGGCGCAGGTGTTGTTTCTAAGATTTTGAAATAATAAAGTTCGCTCTTTGGGCGTCTAATACATAAAAATCCCCTTAGGTTCGGTCATGTACCAAAACGTACACTCCTTTCACCCAAGGGGATTTTTCTTACTATCCACCTCAAATATCGAACTTTTAACGTCACTTCACAGACGGGAATATTTTTTATTATTCTCGCCACGCTCTCTGTATTTTTATACACTCATATTGTCATTCTTGGACTTGTTCCGAGGATTTAAAAAAAACAAAAAAGAACCCTGATTTTCATCAGAGTTCTTTTTTTATTTTATTATGTATCAGCCACCACAAACTTTACATGGCCTTGCACCATATTCTATCGCTTCTTGTTTGGTAACTTTTACACAATTTTTAGTGCACTTATGTGCCCATTGGCAATTTACATTATGATATATTAATCTGTTTGTATTTAAAACAACAATTGTACTATCTGCAGCCAAGACGGGAAGAGTGATTGCTAATATAAATAAAATACAAATTATCTTTTTCACATTTTTAATCCCCATATTAAAACTACGCAATTATTATTTATTTTTAATCTCATTTAAATTTACAGCTTTACATGCATATATCAAATAACGACTATACGTGTTCCAAGAATTTCCATAAGTATGTGATTGATATGAAGAAAAATTACCAAATGTATTTCCTCTACCATTAGTATCAAAATTTGAAAAACTTCCAGTGGGTGTTTCTGATGACATAAGAATATCAAAACCAGAAGGACAAACTCTATTTGCCTCTATAAGACAATCGCTAAAATCTCCCCAATCACATTTTGCTTGATAAACATTATTGCCATTTTCATTTGAATATAAAAAACGATTTTGAACGCATCCACAAAGCGTTATTATGGTTAAAAACATCAATCTTTTCATATCATAATCTCCTACTTTTCTTCAATGGAAACAGCAGGAACTGTTTTTATTGTTTCATCTTTTGCTTGATACGTATAGACACCAATTTGTTTAGCACAATGTTTCGCTGGATTTTTCACTATTTCATTATCATAAAACAATTTATCTCTATTACCAATCAAAAGTACAACAGGATCATACATATTAATTGGGTATGCCAAAGCAATACCATCACCGATAACCTGGAATACCTCCAGATTTTTTTCAGTAATACACTCCCCTGTAACCATTCTCAAACCTCTGAGATGGAAAGGATTATCCTCTGCTTCCATTGCTTCATTATATCCATCTTGCACTCCCAACAAAAAAGGAACTACAATACCCCCTACGATAACACCAAAAACAAAATAAGCTAATTTACCCATTATTTATACTCCTTATTTTTATGTACCTTTTCTTCAAATATAAAAGAACATACATCTTAAATCAATAAGGGATTTAAATTTATGCAAGAACTCTAAAAAGCTCAAAAATAGTGCACTAAAAATGCGGAAAGCATGCGTAGATAATACAGAATCAAAAAGTTCGGAAAATAATGTAGATAGAGTGGTTTTCAATTTGAGTAAAATTTTAGCATATAAAAAATACATCATTTCAAAAAACATTGAAAATATGTCAAATAAAAAACCCACGCTTAAAAGCGTGGGTTTTGTTTTTTAATTATTTATACCGAATTCGGAATTTATTTCCTGTATTTTTAGAAACAGCTTCCGCTTCCGGAACTGTATAAATAAGCCTTCTGGGACGGGTTGGCAACATTACATAAGGTTGCCCGTTTGCATCACCGCACATCGTTTGCCCCTCACTATTTTCATAGCAATAGCCTGACGCCTGATAATAAGAGGCATGTTGATATGCACCACCATTATGTCCGCTTGTTTCTTCAATATTCTCTCTACACTTTTCAGGATCACCGAGACAATAAATCGTCAATGAATGATCGCTTGAAAAACGTCTGCCGCCCCAATAAGATGTTGTATCAGATATTGTAATAGATTGCAATTGTGTGCAAGCATAACAAAAGTAGTTGCCGATTGATCTGTTTTGAACTGTTGTCGGCAAAACAATCGACACAGCATTACTCTTTTCAAACGCACGTGCACCTGTTGATGTTATTCCTTCTTCAACAACAACATTGTGTATGTTGCTTCTGTAGCTATACCAAGGCGGAAAATCACCGCTATACATATTACCGCTTCCGGAAACCGTCAACAAACCGTTATCATCAATAACCCAATGACACTCTGCTCCGCTCGCCCCGCAATCATCGCCACTTGCAATAACCGCCAAAGCCGGTGAAGAAAACATTACAGATATCGATAAAAGCCATAAACTTACGATTTTCTTTTTCATGTTTACCATCCTCCTTAAGCATACTTTAATAGAAAAAATTTCCTGCATAAAGATAGTATTTATTGTACCTTATTTTTATCAAAAAGTCAAGAAAAATCGGAATAACAACAAAATCACAAAAGCCTAAAAAGCTCAGAAAGCGTGCGTAGATAATTCACAATCAAAAAACGCGGAGAATGAGCTAAATAAGCATGGAATCTATGGGCTTGGAGAATGGTTCAGATAGAGTTAAAATAAGGGCAGAAGTTTCGCAGTGTACAAAGAGGTACATGAGAAAACTTCTGCCCCGAAATTTTAGCTCTAGATGAGCCGTTATACAAGCCCCTTATACCCTTGGGCGATGACATATGTTTCAGGCGACATCTGCCTACTCGCATCCGGCTTAAAGTGCGAAACTTTGGCAAAATTCTTTTTCATATCGGCAAGCAATTCACCTTCTGCGCCGCCTTGGAAAACCTTCGCAATAAATATGCCCCCCTCTGCTAAAACCTCTTTGGCAAATTCATAAGCTGCCTCAACCAAACCGATTGTGCGCAAATGGTCGGTTTGTTGATGTCCTGTTGTGTTGGCTGCCATATCGCTCATTACAATGTCGGCAGGACCATTCAAAAGCGCTTTTAATTTATCGGGCGCATCATCTGATGTAAAATCTTGGCAAATAAGTGTTGCACCCTCAATGGGCTCCGTTTGTAAAATATCAATACCAACAACCTGCCCTGAGCCTTTGTTGCGCTGAACGGCAACTTGTGTCCACCCACCCGGCGCACAACCCAAGTCAACAATCGTTTTGTTTTTTCCTAAAAACTTGTATTTTTCATCGAGTTGTATCAGCTTAAATGCCGCACGTGAGCGATACCCCATGCGCTTAGATTCGGCAACATAGGGATCATTGAGCTGACGCTCCAACCACCTGTTTGACGACGTCTTGCGATATTTTGAGGTTTTTACCCGAACAGTTAACGTTTTACGCCCGCGAACAATCTTTGCGGACTTTGTCATCTTACCCATGTTGTAACTCCTTGAGCATCGCATCTTGAGCTCCTTTGAACGAAACAATCAGTTCATCAAAACCGAGTTTATCATATATTGCCTTGAAAATCACACAGGCAGCCGCAAAAATCGGCGCCCTATCCTCCCCGATATATGCCGATTTTGAACGTTCTTCAAGGCTCATATTTTCAATCATCAAAACAGCTCCATCTAACTCGCAACATTTCACACACGCACCATCGTTTTTCTCACGCGAGTATGATTCATCTTTTTTAACCATTGAACAAAGACGCAATGGCGTGCTCGATGTTGCAATCAAAGCGCAATCTGACTTATATTTTTCCAAATGTGCGTCCAAAACAAAATCTGAAACATATTTTTGAATATCTTCTTTCAAACGTTCTGCCTTTACTTCATTAAACTCTTTTAAGTCATAAGCCTCTGATGAATTACGTGCTCCCCACGGAATAGAAATCGTGTGCAAAATATGCCCATCAATTCGAGCTAAAGTTATTTCAGTCGATGCCCCGCCCAAATCATAAACAACGGCATATTTTTTGTTTTTAGGCGCATTTAAAAGCGCTCCTTTCAAATTGAGTCTTGCTTCTTCCAATGTGTCGATAATTTCTAAATCAAGCCCAGTTTTAAGCTTGACAAGAGTGGCAAATTCTTTGCCGTTTTTAGCCGTTCTGCAAGCAGCTGTAGCAACCGCACGATAGTTTTGAACCTCGTGTTCCTTCATAATCTTTGCATATTCGCCCAAAGTATCTAATCCGCGTTTGATTGAAGGCTCGATAAGATTTCCTGTTTCGAACAAACCTTCGCCAAGCTTTGTGGCTTTAGAATTTTTGTATATAACCTGTCCGTTTTCATCAGCAATCCTTAAGCGACAAGAATTTGAGCCTAAATCAATGCATGCCACTTTTTTTGTGTTCATCTCTCTTCCTCTTAAAATAAGGATGACGCCTGAAATGTTTTTTATAAAACTTTTGTTGCTTGTTGTGATGTATCATATCAAGCAAAATGCCTTCTCTGATACCTCGATCCGCAATCGTAATTTCTGCAATCGGAAAAGTCGTTAAAAGAGATTCGATAATAGC
>OMQZ01000112.1 GCA_900313355.1 uncultured Rhodospirillaceae bacterium | reverse complement strand
TTGAAATTGCAGAAGAGGTGCTAAAAGCAAAAGCCTGCAATCAGGAGTGTGTGAGAGAGATACAGTATATTTTAAAATCGTATGTGAACACATACGCTGCAAATCACATTAATGTGCATGAAATATTTTTAAAGGTGTTAAAAAAAGAGGTAAATTCAGAAGCAAACCATGGAGCTTTATTGACCGATACCGTTGATATCATAAAAAACATTGATTTTGGAAATAGCAAACAAAAAGGTGAATTCTTAGAGCTACTCAGCGATATTGTCAAATCGCCTCAAAACAACGGTTTTGCTCTTGGTATGATATATACTAGATTAAAAGAAATGTGTCACAGCTTTGCTCAGATAAGCCGAGATGAGTTGCTCTCGCTTTTAAGTGATGGCTTAAAAAATCCCCAAAACAATGCAACATCATTAAACGAAATGTATAAGATCTTGGGGAATATGGTATATCAGCCCAAATATAGAGAAAGAATTTTGGAATTGGTGCGCGGAGGATTATATTCCGGTCAAAACACAACAACCGAATCTGTCTCAGAAGGTTACGGCGTATTAAGAGATCTTATCAAACAAGATCCTAAAATGATTGATGATGTGTTTGAAATTTTAGATGAAAGTTTCGAAAAAAATCCGCCAAAGCGGTTAATGTGTGAAAAAACTTATGAGGTTTATGATGCGATTTTAATACGCAAGCCGAAATATCTTGAAGAAATTTGGAAAAAAGTTGAAACGACATATCGTATCAATAAAGCTGAAAAGCCCGCGGAATTTTACGCACTGATGGCAACGATCGTAGACTTGGATGCTTCGAAAGCAGAAGCTGTTTTAAAATTTATACAAGAAGACAGCAACGAACCTTCAGGAGAAGCGATTACTGCGTTGCATAAAATTGCGAAAGCCCGTCCCGATCTGGCGGGACAAATTGCTGAAACAATGAAGGATATTGAGCTCTGGGATCAGAAAGATTTGACAGTTTTAAAAACGTGTATGAAGCATTTACCGCTTGCAGACACAAAAGCAAAATATCCTAAAATTGAAAAAGAAATTGCTTTGGCGCACAAAGGGCGTTTTTCAACGGATGACGAATTTGTGTATGCCGTAGAAACTTTTGATCATGAAAAAATTCTTGAAACAAACATATTATCTGCCGAGCAACGTGTATTTAATATTTTGGTGGCAAAAGCTTGGGTTGAACACAATTGTAAATCTGAGGCAAATAAACTGGCACAGGAAATAAGAGTCATAAAACAATCAAATGACACTCTTTTGCCAAGGGATGAAAAAGAAATTGAACGGCTCGAAGCAGAACGGTTGGCTTGGTTAAAGCAAGATGTTTCGCGTGATTATATTAAAAAATATGCTGAAATTTGGAAGAAAGAAGCTTTATCCGTTCGCAAACCTCAAAGCGAATGGATATCCGATAAAGATTTAGATATAGCCTCTGCTGCAAACTGGGTCCAAACAAACAGAGATTGGCTGTTGCCGAAAAGTTTTGAATGTGCGGAAGTTTTTAAAGAATATTTTCCGGCATATATCAAAATGGTTGAAAGCTATAATCAAAAAAATCCGGATAAAGCGCGGTCGATACACGACAGTGTTTATTGGCTGCCTGAGCCGATGAGCGAAGAAAAAAACGAAAGTTTTGTGCGCTTCATTCAAAGAAATATGTTATATCAGAAAAACGGCAAAGAAGAGATTCGTCCGATTGAGGAACTGACGATAATTGCGAAAAACTGGAAATATTTAAAATCAGAAGAAGAAAAAGGAAAATACAGCGATATTCTTGCCACATGTCAATCTCGAAAATATAAGGATCAAAGAGATAGTAAATTTGCGGAGGAAGCAGCTAAAAAAGGGGTGCCGGAATATGATTACAGTACATATGAAGCTGTTTATATAGCCGGTCAGAAGGTGCCGGAACCGTTTGACAGCTCAAAAAGGTTTGAAAGCGGTAAATACATCGGACGATTTTTGCCGCGAGATGATGTTCGTGTTGGCTTTTTCGGAAATTATACGAATTGTTGCCAACATTTTGGCGGTGCTGGGCACGCCTGTGCGGTTTCAACGGTTAAAGATCCGTATTCACAACTTTTTGTTATCGAAGATGACAGGGGCAGAATTGTTGCAGGAAGCTGGGTTTGGGAAAATACGAAAGGAAAATATCGTGAAGTTTGTCTTGATAATATTGAAGCAATCGGTGAATTTAAAAGACATCCGATGGTAAATGAAATATATGAATCTCTCGGAAAATACTTAACGGAAGAACAAAATTGCCGCCGTGTGACAATAGGTTTGGGCTATCAAGACGCAGATGTTTCAAAATATGCGCCGACGGAACAGATCAGCTTGCCGGCAAGATATAGCGGTTATACGGATTCTCATACTCAGGTTTTGCTTGCAGAAAATCAAGATGCACAGCCTTTGGATAAAACAATAGAAAGCCAACGTTATATCAGAGATGTGGCACCTTTTGATGTGGCCGAAATGGAAAAAATATCTGAAAAATGTTTTCCTGATAGCGATCAGCAACTTCAAGTGCCGGATAAAATTTATGGCTTTGTAATAGAAGATCGAGAGAAAGGCGTCGTCGGCTATATTCTTTATGATAAAGATAAAAAAGAAATATATGATATGGCGGTTTTGGAAGAATATAGAAAAGATAAAAATCAATCGTCGTCAAAATTGTTCTTAGAGATGATCAAAGTTGTTAAAGAAGAGGGGGGAGAGTGGCACGCCGAGCTCAGAGATAAAACAACATTGCGATATATGGAAACAATGGAAAAACGCGGCGCCATTAAACTTGAAAAACATGGAGTTGACCACCAAATGAGCGACGGCAGCCAGGTAATTAAGGTAAGCTTTACGCCGATTGCCGATGAAATACGTTATGCGCTAGATAAAACAAAATCAAAGCTTGATTCAAAAACACCGGATATAAGAGCCAAAGAAATTTCACAAGATCAGAGAAATATTTCAAATAACGGAAATATTTTGCGTGAACGGGAATGATTTATAGAAAAATTTTGCAGTAAATTTTCATTTGCTTTTTTAATATTTTCGATATATATTGCCTTTGGAATTTAGCAGAGGATTGAAGAAAATGAAAAAGTTGTGCTTGCTTGTTTTTTTATGGATGCTCGGAATAAATCCAAGTATGACAGAGGCTTTTGCAGAAGTGAGTTTTGAAGCCGGCGTGTCGGTCGAAAAAGAGGCAGAGAACTCGGCCGTAGCAAAAGATGAGGCTATGAAAGACGCCTACCGCCAAGCTTTTTTGAACGTTGCCGAGCGCTTGACGACCAAGGAAAATGTTGAAAAATTAAATGAATTAAAAGATGAACAACTCATCCATTTTATTCAAGAAACAGATGTCGTTGCCGAAAAAAGCTCCGGCAATTCATATCGTGCGGACTTAAACATTAAAATCAACGGCGAACTCTTGAAAGCCTATATGCTTGAAAATGAGATGATAGAAGTTGTTGCAGCTCCGGCTGATATCTTAATCATTCCGACTTATGCTGACACGCAATACAACGGCTCCGTTTTGTTTGAAGACGGAAATATTTGGCGTCAGATTTTACTTTCAAAAGGACATATTAAGGCCGGAACCTTAAATTTTGATGTGATTGCCGACAATTTTTCAAACAAAGCCTTTTTAACACCGGATAATGTTTTAAACATGAGTGAAGACACCTATGAAAAGATAAAGTTTATCAATAACGCACAAAATGTTTATACCGTTCATGCCGTCAGAGCAGGGCAGAACAGCGTTTTGCTGCTCATTAAGCCTTTCGGCGGGTCCGAAAAACGGATTATGGTCACAGATGATCAAAACGATCCGTTTGAAAAAGCCATTCAAGAAATGATTGATTATATTTATAACCTGATGCAACAAAAAAGTGTTGACGAAAGCGGTTATCAAAGCAAAATCTATGCTGTCTTTGAATACGAAAAATTAAAAGACTGGATGGAAATGCAAAAAAGGCTGAACACCATTCCTCAAATCAAAAACATTGAAACAGGGGCGATGGAAAGTTCAAAGGTTTCATTTGCGATAGATTTTTCAGGAACGCTTGAAACGTTAATCAGTTCGCTTGAAAGTGAAGGTTTTAGCCTAACTTTTGATAAAGGCAAATATATTATCAAATAAAAGGAACACAGATGCCAAAAATACAACAAGAGCCTAAACAAAATAATATTTTGTTCAATTTATGGAACAATTCCAATTTTTCATTATGGATGCTTTGCTTTTTACTTTTTTGCGGGCTTTTTTATATGTTGCGATCGGTTCTGTTGCCGTTTGTTTTGGGAATTGTTTTAGGGTATTTATTTGATCCTTTGGCCTGCAAGTTGCAAAAGCTTAAAATTTCAAGAACATTCGCAACGATTCTGGTTTTTATAATTGTTATTTTAATCGCGGTTCCGTTTGTGACAATTATTGTCGGTGTTATTGATAATCAGCTCTCGATTTTTGTTGAGGCAGCTCCGACGTATATTGCATCTTTTATGCAAAAAACAGAGCCTTTGTTAAGATCCCTGCAGCAATATTTTCCGAGTTTGGAAGCAGATAATCTTAAATCAATGTTTTCGCAAAACATTTCCCAAACATTCCAGTTCGGTGGCAGACTTTTGCAAGGTTTGATGAAAAACAGCATGGCTGTCGTGAATTTAATTTCTCTCTTGCTCATCACACCGGTGGTTGCTTTCTATATGTTAAGAGATTGGGATATGTTTGTTAAAAAGGTGGATAATTTGTTGCCGCGCAAATCTCAAAAAGGGATTCGCAATATTTTTCTGAAAATAGATAAAGCATTATCAGGATTTATTCGCGGACAATTAAGCGTTTGCGTGATACTTGGCACATATTATGCCGTTTCGCTTAAACTGATCGGTCTTGAACTTGGCTTGTTGGTTGGGTTTATTGCAGGATTGATTTCATTTATTCCTTATGTGGGAAGTATTACGGGATTTGTTTTAAGTATTATATTAGCGCTGTCACAATTTAGCGGATACGCAAAGGTTTTTGAGGTGATTGTGATTTTTGGCCTTGGTCAATTTGTGGAAGGCAACTTTTTAACACCGAAACTCGTCGGTGATAACATAGGGTTACATCCTGTGTGGGTAATGTTTGCATTGCTTGCCGGAGGTGTTCTGCTCGGCTTTTTAGGCTTAATGATTGCTGTTCCCGTTGCGGCTATTATAGCTATTTTATTGCGCACGGGGCTCCAAAAATATAAGCAAAGTAACCTCTATAAAGGCAGCTAAGTTTATCTTTTCTTTAACAAATGGTATTGAGAAAAGATAATGATGACCAAATAAGGCAAAAAGAGTTCTGAACTTTCTTCCAAGAGCGACCAAATATCAATAAAAGAACGCGGTAAAACGTTCAAATCGTGCATATGGCGCCAGTGAGCAGGAAAACGATCGGCAAACTTAGCAAAGACCAAAACCGAACAGAATGTGGCAATTGACCAAGTAATGGTGTTCAGTTTGAAAAACGAAACAGTCAAATGCTTGACATATTTAATGAAAAGATACAAAAGTGCGCCGAAAATAATAAGCAAAACAGCACCATAAAGAATTTTTTCACTCATTGGGTTGTTTGGATTTAAGAAAAAGCGCGACTTAAAAGGAGTTGTGTCAGTTTTTGTTAAGTGGTGTTGAATGCCGGCCTCGCGCAAGAGTGCGGCAACACCAAGCAGAAAATAAACGCTCCAATCAAGCATTTTCCCCTTAAAATCTTTAACAAATAAAATCATTGAAATAAGCATTAATCCATAACCGGCATAGGTTAATACATCAATAAATTGCCCGTCTGTTGTGATCTCAAACTTCTTTTCAGGAAAGAAAATCAGCACAACAGCAAGCAATAAGCCCCATAAAATGCCGTAAAACAGAGGAGCAAAAAGGGGAGATAAAAAAGCTTTTTTCATAACTCAAAAATCCTTTTATAGTTAATTTGAGTTTTGTATAACAGATTTAAAAAAAAAGAAAAGCGGAAAATATTTTAAGTTGTGAAAAAATAAGAAAAATGTTGCAAAAAATATGTGATTTTGGCATTTTAAAAACATTAAAAAAGGCGGGCTTAAAGTGCAAGTAAAAGATGAAGGTTATATAATAAAGATATTGAAATACGGTGAAAATTCGTTAATTATCACTGTGCTTTCTCAGGCCCATGGAAAAATGACCGGATTTGTTAAAAGCGCTGTATCGAAAAAAAAGCTCGGCATTTACCAACTCGGAAACAAAATCTCTTTTAACGCTTATGCCAGATTAGAAGAAAACATGCCTCAATTCAGAGGGGTTGAGCTCGTTCAATCAAATGTTGTGCATTTTTTAACAGATGAAAAGAAACTTTCCGTTTTAAGTGCGTTTTGTGAGCTTTTTAATATTTCTATCCCTGAAAACGAACCTTTAGAGGGGTTAGTTCGTTTAATATCATGTTTTATGGATAATTTAGGTGATGAAATGTGGCTTAAAAATTATGCTGTTTTAGAGTTTCGGTTGCTTTATTTTCTTGGTATCGGG
>OMQZ01000178.1 GCA_900313355.1 uncultured Rhodospirillaceae bacterium | reverse complement strand
TAAGAATAAAAAAAGGCACCCTTGGGGTGCTTTTTTTTATTGGTGGTCAGAGGTAAAAAATCAATAAAAACAATGCGTTATAAATAAAAAATCGAAAAAAACAGAGTTTGGAAAGCCTCGAATCCGAAAATACTTGATTTTATGATAAAAATCTGATAGAATAAACCTGTGAGGAAAGCGATATGACACAGATAAGAAATGTTTATATCCTTTTTGAAAAAGGTCTTGAACCACTTGAGCCACATATTAAAGAGGCGCTCGAGGACGTGATGAGTTGTTTTCCGGAACACAGAATGGACTATCCTTTAATCGTTTTGGGCGATTGGCAAACCGAAAGTTATATGCGCATTAATGACAAAGGAGAAACGGTTTTAAGGCCGTATGAAAGCGTTGAATGGTATATCGCGCGAGCAAAGAGGCGCTCAATGATCGATGGGCGCTTTCAAAGAACCGGTCAAATATCGGCTAATCAACTTTCAGATGACCTATTATCAGACCCGTATGCCAAAGAAATACCGCAATGGTCAGTTCTTATAACAAAAAGCGATTTATATGTGTCAGGGATTAATTATTGCTTGGGATATTCTCAAGAAAATAAATTTTCAATCGTGTCTGTAGCACGCTTTTTTGATCAAAATGGTAATTTTGATATTGAAAACTTTAAGACGGTGCTGATGCACGAGTTTGGTCATTTAATTGGTCTAACCAATGAAAGGCGCGCAAATACGGAAGAAAAACTCGGTGCTCACTGCATAAATGACGGGTGCGTCATGCAACAGCGCATGAACGGCAACTTTAGTGATATAACCAAAATAAGATTACGAAGAAAACGTTTTGGAAAACCACCGATTTGCCAAGATTGCATAAGAGAAGGAAACAAGTTTTTCGTTATGCAAAAATTGTTGCACAATTTAATACACAGCCCGGACAATGAACGTTAATCTATAAAATCAGTCCGTCATTGATGACATCAGCCACGTTATAAACTTTAATAAAATCGCTTTTATATTTCAAGGTATTGGGGTGTGAATTGGTGACAAGAATTTTTTGTATTATACCGCTCTTTTTCATTTCTTGAACACTTGAGGGTGTGAAAACGCCATGAACCACTACAACATAAATATTTAATGCACCGGCTTGTTTATATGCTTGAGCAGCTTTAATAACAGATGAGCCGGATCTGATCATATCATCAAAAATAACAACATCTTTTCCTTTTACATCAGCGTTTAAGGCCTCTACGTTCGTATTTTTTCCGTCTAAGCGGCGTTTCATGATAAAAGCTGTTTGGAGTTTTAATGCATCACCTAATTTTTCGACAAACTTAGCGCGCCCCATGTCTGCAGAGGCTAAAACAACATTTTTACCGCAATCTTTAATCATCTTTTTTAAGATATTCCAAGAGGATAGATGAATAGGTTGAATCGATTTTTCAAAATAATATTGCGTGCCGAATGAGTGTAAATCAAGCAAATATATGAAATTTCCTTCGGGAGAAAGGGGAAGGGAACTGATCATTCTTGCAATATTTTTTGCCGTGACAACTTCGCCTTCAATCGTTTCACGTTCCATCGTCGAATAGCCGAAATAAGGCACCACAAGGTGAAGGGAAGAACACTGTTTTGAAATGAGCGTAGATGCTATATTATAAAGTTCAAAGATAGATTCATCATCAACGGTTCCTCCGATATAAACAGCTGGGTTTCCTTTAATTTTTGAACATTTTTCAAGCACCCAATGATGTTCACCATCAGGAAATGTTTCTGAAGTGATGCCAATGTTTTGAAAGCTTTTGCTCAACTTGAGCAAATCTTTTTTGATATACTCATATTTTTTTGAAGAAAGGACATTAATTTTAGGCACGTTTAACTCCTATTTGATTAAATTTTTAATGGCAAGCGCAACTCGCTCCATGCTTTCTGTCGGTTCAAAGCGTTGGATAACGGTACCTTTTTGATCAACCAAAAATTTTGTAAAGTTCCATTTAATATCAGATTTTGAGGCATAATCTTTGTCTTGTTTTAAGAGCATTTTATGCATAAACTCGGCGCGTTTGTCCGAAGAATTAAAACCTTCGAAAGTCTGTTTTTCTTTCAAATAAGCAAAAAGAGGATGTTGATTTTCTCCGTTAACTTCAATTTTAGCAAATTGAGGAAAAGTAACACCGAAACGTGCTGTGCAAAATTGAGCAATTTGGTCATTTGTTCCGGGAGCTTGATGTCCGAATTGGTCGCACGGAAAATCCAAAATTTCAAGACCTTTGTCATGAAACACTTCGTAAATACCTTCTAAATCCTCATACTGAGGCGTAAAGCCGCATTCTGTTGCCGTATTGACAATAAGCAAAATTTTGCTTTTATAGGCTTTTAAGCTGACCTCTTGTCCTTTGATGTCTT
The DNA here is from genome assembly GCA_900313355.1 of uncultured Rhodospirillaceae bacterium. Classification (GTDB taxonomy): domain Bacteria; phylum Pseudomonadota; class Alphaproteobacteria; order RF32; family CAG-239; genus UBA1254. The sequence continues at coordinate 3,043 of OMQZ01000178.1, read as the reverse complement.
TGACGTTAAAATCGTATATATTCATATTTTATCCTTTCAATTTCAAAACTTCGGAACGAGCCAGTGTATCAACCCGTTCATTTTCTATATGTCCGACATGGCCTTTAACCCAAACCCATCTGATTTCATGTTTTAAGACAAGCTCATCTAAAGTTTGCCATAAATCAATATTCTTAACAGCTCCTTTTTTGTTTGAGGTTTTCCAGCCGTTTTTTTTCCAGTTTTCAAGCCATTCTGTAATGCCGTTCATAACATATTTGCTGTCTGTATAGAGGGTTATGTTGCAAGCTGTTTTTAAGGCTTTGAGGGCCTCAATAACGGCGGTTAATTCCATTCGGTTGTTCGTTGTGTTAATCTCGCCGCCGGATAACTCCTTTTCGGTGTCTTTATAGCGCAAAATAACGCCCCAACCGCCGATACCGGGGTTTCCGGAACAAGCACCATCTGTATATATTTCAACACGCGGCAACATAAATTACGCATTCCTTAGAAATTCAGAGAAAAATTCGTTTAACAGCGATTCTTGCTCATCAGGCGTTTTAAGCGCTTTGGCCACAAAAGAACGCAATTGGTTCTTTGTGATATAAATTCTGAAATCTTTGGGCGTAGCGTTTTCGGCACCGATAACACCATTTAAGCAAAAATCAGTTTCGGCAAAGGGAGACAAGACAATCTGCATGTTCGTAAACTTTATTTTACCGCGAGGAGGAAGCCTCATTTCAGGTTTTGTCATCAAATTAAAGTGTCCGGAAATATTGCCGAGCGTTTCCATCTGATTATAGTTTAAGAAGCGAACTTTGTTGTATTCGCTGCCGGTATCTTCTGTCGTACAAGAAAAATAGAGCTCTTTGGCGATAGCATTGCTTTGGTTGTCGGCAATAACGGAAAAGCTGATTTTAACGTATTTTTCCGGCGGATTATCAATCGTTTTGGGATAAAGAATGTCTTCATCGGCATTGTCCAAAATTTCTAAAGTTTTATCCTCAATCAAAAGCTCAATATTAGGTTGAGGACGCTTTCCGAACATACCGGCAATAACGGCATAAGGCGCAGGGACGTTATTAGAGCCTGAACGAATGTAAATGGTTGATCCGACCGTTGTCATCAACGGGGTGATTTCAGATTTTGGAATATAGGTTGCGACATAGCCGTCGCCGTTTTTATCAGAACTGATAATATGATTTCGAACTTTATTATGGCTTGGAATGGTACAGCCTGATATGGCATTTTCGAGCCAACTTAAAAAACGATGCACATTTTTGACTTTAACTTTGGCTTTTGCCACGTCGCCGATTTCTTGATCACGAGAACAAACAACGCCCCAAACAATTACACCGCCTTCAGAATTTCCGAAACCTGAAATGGCTTTGGCTAAATTTTTGCGGTCATCTTTATGAAGCGTATTGTTGTTTTTTCCGGTGGAAACAGCCTGCTTGAAATCCAAGAAAAGTTCTTCGGATTGCATATTTAAAATAAATTCATCTAAGGCGTCTTCACCGAAATAAATCAATTTTTGAAAGATATCTTCAGCGCGTGACATATTTTTCTCCTTCGTTAATCTGTTTTGATAATAACAAGACTTTCATAACAAACACTTAAAATTTAAGAGTATTGATAAGCTCATCATAAGACGGATATGTTTTCATATTGCCGAGCAAAGTATAGGTCGGTTTTGAGGTAAAAAGCATTTGAGCGGCTTTTTGAATATCTTCTTTTGTAACGGCTTCAACGTTTGCTATAATTTCATCCGTTGGAATGATTCGGTTATGAATCAAAGACTGCCTTGCCATAACCTCGGCCGTTGAAGAAGAACTTTCGAGCGACATAAGCATGCTTGCTTTTAGTTGTGTTTTCGCACGCTCAAGTTCCTTGTCAGATACATGAGTGTCACAAACTTTTTTAATTTCATCGGAAACGACAGGGATAAGCTTATTTAATTCATCAGCCGTCGTGCCGGCATATATACCGAACAGACCTGCTAAAGTATGCGAATTTGTAAAACTGTATACGGTATAAACAAGGCCGCGTTTTTCTCTGATTTCTTGGAACAATCTTGAGGACATACTTCCGCCGAAAAGCGTTGAAAAAATCGAAACAGGGTAATACATCGGGTTTTTGTATTCGACACCCTTAAAACCGATTAAGGCATGAACTTGTTCAATATCGCGCATTTTTGCGGTAAAACCGCCGACATAATTTTGAGCTTCGATATGAAACGTTTTTTTGTTGTTATATTGAGCCAAACGAGATTGGACCATTTTAACAAAGTCATCATGCTTTAAGTTGCCGACCCCGACAACAATCATATTATTCGGGGTATAGTGAGTGCTCATATAGCGACGCATTGCATCAGCATCAAAAGAACGAACTTTTTCTTCAGGACCTAAAATTGTGCGCCCGATAGCGCAATCCTTGAAGGCATCTTCTTGAAAATAATCAAATATCGCATCATCAGGGGTATCAATGCTTTGCTTGATTTCCTGAATGACAACTTCTTTTTCTTTAATCATTTCGCCTTCATCAAAAGTTGGCGCAACAATAAAGTCAGCCAAAACATCAAGGGCAAGCTCGACATCATTTTTAAGCATTTTGGCATAGAAAGCCGTAAACTCACGGGAAGTGTAGGCGTTTGTTTGTCCGCCGACATTTTCAATATCTTCTGAAATTTGAAGCGCATTACGCTTTTTTGTGCCCTTGAAAACCATATGTTCGATAAAATGAGATATGCCGTTAACATCAATTGTTTCATAGGCCGAGCCCGTATTAACCCAAATACCTAAAGAAACAGTTTCGATATCTTGTCTTTCTTGGGTGAGAATGCGCAAACCGTTGTTTAATGTTGTTATTTTATGTTTCATTTCAGTGTCCTATTTAAAATCTTAATTGACAGTATTATATCGTTGATATAGGATAAATCAACCGAAATAAAAAGAAGTGAGGAGATTATAAACATGAAAAAAAATCCGAAATTTGCAATTGTGCTTTCCGGCTGCGGTCGTGCCGACGGATCCGAAATTCATGAGGCAACATGTGCAATGCTTGC
>OMQZ01000177.1 GCA_900313355.1 uncultured Rhodospirillaceae bacterium | reverse complement strand
TACACTTGAATTGCCAGCGCATGAGAAACAACATCGGATACACTTTCCGTTATGCCGCAATCAAGTTCCGAAAGCGGTTTCATGGTATCATTGATACTTCTTGTTTCACTATCCACAAGAGGTTGACCGGAAACGGAAGTGTAAAATGTTGCCGCAAGGGCATAAACATCTGTCCACGGCCCTTGATTACCATCCAACGAATACTGCTCAAGCGGAGCAAAACCGGGCTTTAAAAATAACGACTCATTTCTGTAATAACTCTTATCATAATAGTTTTTCGCCGCACCGAAGTCTATGAGCTTAATCTCGCCTTTGCGGTCTATCATAATATTTTCGGGGCTAATGTCCCTGTGAATAATTCCCTTTTTGTGAACTTCCATCAGAGCGGACCCGACAGTAAACAGTACCAGCCCGGCGTTACTTTGAGAAATTCTGCCCTCGTTGCTGTTAGTAAGTATTTTTAAACTGACACCATCTATATATTCCATAACGAAATATACTGTGTTGTTTTCCGCAAAAGAATCTAACACATCCACAACATAAGGATTATCACTAAGATTTCTTAATGCCTCTATCTCATAATCAAAGCACTCCATGCACTGCGAGAAAGAGAGTTGACAATCCTCTTTGGGATATAGACAATTATCGACTGCCCTAAAAGAATATACCTCAGGCATACATTCTTTTATGGCAACAATGCGATTTGTCGCCAAATCTTTGCTCAAATATGTTATACCAAAACCGCCTTTTCCCAAAACTCTTCCCAATAAATAGCGGGCATTTAAAATTGTTTCGGGCGGCAGTACATCCTCAAACTGTTTAGCGCTATGTTGGTCATAGCCGCAATGAGAGCACGCAAAGGACGTAACCTCTTTAAAACAGTTTGGACAAAAACCGTAATCCATATAAAACCTTTCAATACATTAGTACAAAATTTTTATTATTGAATTTCCTGCCGAAATCGTGGAATGATTATCCAAAAATGTTTTTGAATGAATCTGAACGCCGTTGATGAATGTTCCGTTTGTTGTTTCAAGATCACAAACGGATAATCCGTTTTCACTGTCTTCCACAACAAAATGCTGGCGGGAAAGATTCGGGTCGTTGATTGTTAAATCGCACATGGTGGATCTGCCGACAATCATACTACTTACCAAATTATACTCAACATCAAGAATAGAACCGTCGCCTGCCTGAACATGCACGCGAATCAGCCTGCCTCGCTTCTGTTCAATCTTGATGTGTTCGTTTTCTACAACTTCTTCCTGTACAACAAAAATATCTTTGATTTTGTTGACATTCTTTTTCTTTTTGAGGCGAAGCAGAATAATATACAGCGCCGCAAGAAATGCAACAGGAATTAAAGCAATGCCGACAATAATAAGGTATTTCACAATAATCGGAGTGGCTTCAATTTTTTCCGTAAGTTGAGATTTGTCGAGTTTGTTGGCATTAGTCGAATCATCGGTAATGTTTTTAAATTCAAAAGTATACTCACCCGAGTAAATTTTATCATCCATATTCAATTGCGCAAAGGTTTCATCGCTATTATACTTGACAGATAAGATTGTCTGCTCCGCATCGCCTTTTTTGATGACATAGGATGAAAGGTTATCTGCCTTTTCTACCCCTTCGCTGAATTGGACTTTAAAACTGTTTGTATCTTTATCATAAGTAATCTTCGTGACTTCCGGAGCCGTGGTGTCTTCTTGCGCCGTTGCGTTGATATCATCGGTTGCGGAATAGGCGGTATCACCTTTGGCAGCTTTGACATTCAGTTCGCATGTTCCTAAAGATTTTCTGACTTTAGATGTTGCTTGGACAATTGTCACATTGTTGATATACTTTTTGACCTTATCAAAAGCAGACCCGGCATTATCTTCGGAGAATTCTACCTGCTCTCCGCCGGAAGACCTGGCGATATAACCAAACCCTTTCGCACTTGAACGCTCTGTGGAAGAAAGGCATAAACCGTAAAACGGAAGAATATTTGTTTTAATGCTTTCAACAACTTCCTGTTGGGAACTGTTTCCCATATCAAAATCCGCACCGTCGGAAACTACGATTGCATATTTGCGCTCATACTTGTCTTGATTCTTGGAATGGTTCGCGGCTTTTTGAATGGCATCATAAAATGCCGTGCCTTCGGAATTACAAGTTATACCGTTAATAGTATCGTGTACGACTGATTTCTTTTCATCACCCGACAGCACGGTTTCAACTTCTTCTCCGAAAGTCAT
>OMQZ01000170.1 GCA_900313355.1 uncultured Rhodospirillaceae bacterium | reverse complement strand
TTAAATCAGAAGACAGGTTCATATTCAAGAGTTTTTAACGGTTTATTCAACACGAGGTTTGCAACCGCAATAATCCTGATTATAGAGCTCAAGCTCTTTAATAAGTTGCATTCTGAGCTCTTGCATGCCGCCTTTTCGCCCTTCGATATGAACATAAGGACATCCTGTTTTTTGAGAGGCAAGATTTGCCGCCTCATTGACTTGGTTTAAGTTTTTATAACGCGAAACGCCCAAAACGGAACTTACCGCCGTAAAACCGTTATCAAGAGCATATTCCATCGCCCGCTTTAAGCGCATTTCAAAACAAACAGAACAACGTTTCCCGCGCTCAGGCTCATCTCTCAAGCCTTTTGTTAAAGCACACCAACGCTCATTGTCATATTCAAGCTCAATAAACGGCACATGATATAGGTCGCAGACGCGTTTGTTTTCATCGCGGCGTTTTTCGTATTCTTGCATTGGTCTGATGTTTGGGTTATAAAACACGACGGCAAAATCTTTTTTTTCTTGTGCCATTGTTTTAATAACGGCACAAGAACACGGACCGCAACAAGAAAGGAGTAGTATTTTTTCATTATTTGGCATAAGGCGAAGATATAAAATCAATTGTCAAAAAGCAAGTGAAAAAATCGAAACGGTGAGATTTTATTGACTTCAAGCTCAAAAAAAGGTAAAATAAAGTATATCTTGCCTGATAGAAAGGGAAAGCCATGAAGCTCAAAGAATTATATTTAAAGCATATTAAAAAAGTCAAAGAAATTGAGGCCAAAAATTTTGATGAGGCTTATAATAAGGCAAAGATCGAGGGCTTGAAAGATTTTTTATGGAACGGCAAGCACTATAACACGAAATATGACGGCAGCAGCGAGGAAGAACGCTCTTTATACGGCATTTCAAATGCACGCGAAACGGCAGGCGAAAAAATACCGCGAGGTGAGGATCCGATACGTATTTTTATTTATCCTTTCGGTGGAGATAACATGGGATTAACAAGTCACGCGGCATTAGAGTATAAAAATAAGGCAATCAGCTACGGCTCAGCTGGCAATGATGATAATGTCGATTTTACTTGGAGCAGTGAAACTTGCAGGGTATATGAAATATATCCAAGCATGATTAAAGATTTTGAAATTGATACGGAAAAACTGGAAGAACTAATTAAAGAAAGACAAAAAAAATCAGGTGATGATTATAAATTTTTGAGAGACAATTGTGCGGATCAATGTATTAAAGTTTTGGAGGGAGCCGGTGCAAAGGGAATTGTTCAGCCGGCAGGAATAGCTATTCCGCAGGTTTTGGAAATATGGGCAAAAAAATACGGACATGAAATATCTCAAAATCAAGTTGTTGACAATTCGGTTCAAATGCATCAGGAGTTTGTGAATAATATTAAGGCTTTACAACTTAAAAAAGATCCCAAATTGTATGAACACATCAGCAAGGCATATAAACAAGATAGGTTAAAATACGCAATAGAGGGGATAAAAGGGAAAAATATAGGTCCGACGCGTTGGTATCAATTGAGCAAAAAGAGTGAAGGCGAACTATGCGAAAGAATAAAAGAAGATTTTAGGAAAACAAGAAACAACCCAAAACAAACAAAAGAAATGATTGATTATATAAACCGACTTCAAACAGAAGATATGATAGATTTGTCGGTTTTGATAGAAAAAGGATTAAATGAAGAAATTAAAAAATCAGCATTGTATCAACAAAAAGGAGATGAGGTGCTTGTTGTAGATTATTATTCATACCCAAGGGATGATGAGCAATCGGCTGTTGCACAAAATTCTTTAGGCGATGTTTACGCAAAAATGCTCCAAAAACACCATCAGATGTTAGATGCCGCGTATCAAAAAACGAAATTAGACGCGACGCATGCTCAAAATGAAATACAGCAACGTGTGAGCAGACTTTTAAGAAATCAGCAATATAAAGAAAACCAAATGAATATTAATGACAAAAATTCAAGAACATAAATTATTTTAATTTGCTCTTTAAATATTTTCCGGTATAGCTTTCAGGAACTTTAACAATTTGTTCAGGGGTGCCTTTGGCAATAATCTTGCCACCCCCGTCACCGCCTTCGGGCCCTAAATCGACAATATAATCAGCCGTTTTAATCACATCTAAGTTATGTTCGATAACAAGGACGGTATTGCCCTGTTTAACAAATGCCTGCAAGACATCTAAGAGTTTATTAATGTCTTCAAAATGAAGTCCGGTCGTCGGTTCATCTAAGATATAAAGCGTTTTACCGGTTGCTTTTTTTGTGAGCTCTTTTGAAAGTTTAATACGTTGAGCTTCGCCGCCTGATAAGGTTGTTGCAGGTTGCCCGAGTTTAATATATCCCAAGCCGACCTCTTGCAAGAGTTTTAAGCGATTTTTGATTGAGGGGATATTTTCAAAGAAAACATACGCCTCATCAACGGTCATATCTAAAACGTCAGCAATGGATTTTCCCTTAAATTTAACTTCCAATGTTTCACGATTGAAGCGCTTGCCCTTACAAACATCACACTCAACATAAACATCGGGCAAAAAGTGCATCTCAATTTTTTTAACGCCATCACCTTCACAAGCCTCGCATCTTCCGCCTTTAACATTAAATGAGAAACGACCTGCGGTGTAGCCTCTGGCTTTTGATTGAGGCAAATTTGCAAACCAATCTCTGATATAAGTGAAAAGGCCTGTATATGTTGCCGGATTTGAGCGAGGGGTGCGTCCGATTGGTGATTGATCAATATCAATAATTTTATCGATATTTTCAACCCCCTTTATAGACGCATATTTTCCGCCGGGCTTGCGTGATCCGTTGATTTCTTTATCTAATGCCTTAAATAAAGTTTCTAAAATAAGAGAAGATTTGCCACTTCCGGAAACACCGGTCACACAGGTCATCGTGCCAAGAGGCAACTTGAGATTAACATTTTTTAAGTTGTTTGTTTTAACGCCTTTCAGCTCTAAAAACTGCCCGTTACCCTTTCGCCTGATTTTTGGAACGGGAATGTGCTTTTGTCCTGTTAAATAAGCAGCAGTTAAACTGCGTTTGCTTTTTAAAATTTCATCTAGCGTGCCTGAGGCAGTAACATATCCGCCTTTAAGACCGGCAATAGGCCCCATATCGACCACAAAATCAGCGGCTCTGATTGCATCTTCATCATGTTCGACAACAATGACTGTATTGCCGATATCGCGCAAGTGGGTGAGGGTATCAAGAAGTTTGTCATTGTCGCGTTGGTGCAAACCGATAGAGGGTTCGTCCAAAACATACATCACCCCTGTCAATCCGGAGCCGATTTGAGAAGCAAGTCGAATACGTTGAGATTCGCCGCCGGATAACCCGCCGGATTCACGAGATAAGGTCAAATATTCCAACCCGACATTGTTTAAGAATTGTAGGCGTTCAATAATTTCTTTTAAGATTTTATGTGCGATTTCTTGTTTTTGTTTCGTTAATTTTGACTCGACTGAAGAAAACCATTTAAGCGCCTCTTTAACAGACAATTGTGATGCTTCAATAATATCTTTGCCCGCTACTTTAACCGCTAAAGCTTCAGGTTTTAAGCGTTTGCCGAAACAGTAGGGGCATTCGCTCGCAGATTGGTATCTTGAGAGTTCTTCACGCGTTGCGGCAGAATCCGTTTCCAAAAAGCGACGTTCCATATTCGGAATAACGCCCTCAAAAGGTCTGTTTGTTGCAAATTTTGAATAATAAATCGGAATATTTTTTCCGTTTGAGCCATATAAAATAAAGTCTTTAGCTTTTGTAGGCAAATCTTTCCATGGCGTTTTGGTCGAAATCTTGAGATAATCGGCAATTGCTTCAATTGTTTGGGTATAAAAAGATGAGTGAAAACCATACCAAGGCTCAATAGCTCCTTTGTCAATACTTAAATTTTCGTTCGGAACGACAAGGTTCGGATCCATGTATAAACTTGCACCCAAGCCGTCACAATGAGGGCATGCGCCATAAGGATTGTTGAAAGAAAACAATCGAGGCTCAATTTCTTCAATCGTAAAGCCGGAAACAGGACAGGCAAATTTTGATGAAAAGATTTTTCGTTCTCCGGTATCCATCAATTCGACAAACAGCAATCCGTCAGAAATTTTAAGCGAAGTTTCAACAGATTGCGTAAGGCGCTCGTTAATCCCTTCTTTGACAACCAAACGATCAACGACAACCTCAATATCATGTTTTTGGTTCTTATTTAAATCAGGAACTTCATCTATACCATATGTTTGGCCGTCGATATGAACACGTTGATAGCCCTGCTTTTGAAGAGATTCAAACTCTTTTTTGAATTCGCCTTTTTTACCTCTGGCGATCGGAGCAAGAAGAATGATTTTTGTACCGGTATCTAATTGTAAAATCTTGTCAACCATTTGAGAAACGGTTTGAGATTCAATAGGTTTACCTGTAACGGGAGAATAAGGTGTTCCGGCGCGAGCCCATAAAAGACGCATATAATCATATATTTCAGTAACGGTTCCGACGGTTGAACGCGGGTTATGAGAGGTTGTTTTTTGTTCAATGGAAATGGCAGGCGATAAGCCTTCAATCGAATCAACATCAGGTTTTTTCATTAAATCAAGAAATTGGCGTGCATAGGCCGATAAACTCTCAACATATCGACGTTGACCTTCAGCATATATTGTGTCAAAGGCAAGTGATGATTTACCGCTACCCGAAAGACCGGTAATAACCGTGAGTTTGTCTTTGGGAATATTGATATCAATATTTTTCAAATTATGTTCGCGAGCGCCTTTGATTTCAATGAATTTAGTGTCTGCCATTTTCGTCTCCGTTTGAAGTTAAAGGCAATATAATCAAAAGTAAAATAAAATACAACAAGAATTTTTTTTACAAAAAAATGATTTTTTGTCTTGAAAGAAAGATTTTTTTGAGTTAAACTTTTAAAAGTTTGATTATATGTATGACAATTATTAACTCTTAATTTTATATTTATGACGAAAGAGAAAAGACACAAAAAGGCGGAAGAATTCCGCTCAGTGATTGCATTGCCCAACCAGAGGGCCGCGGCAATCAGAGAACTGACCGCGAAGTCAGATTACGATGAAAGCGATGAACTTCGACTCACCATCCTTTTGCAGAAAACCGATTACGTGCAGGGATGTGAAAAGGATTACACTGCCCTTGTGAGTAAGCTTATCGCCGGGGACAAAGGAAAGCTCAAAGATAAGGCCTTAGCATTTTACCGCAAATGGCACGGTTAACCCCCGAGCAAATTGAGCACCTGAAAGCACAAGGCGCTCAAAAAAGAGCAGCGCGTCGTGCAAAAAAATTGGCGCAGTTGCCTGCAGTTGTCCCGCCTGACCCTATTCCCGAAGGCTGGAAAAGCAAGGTTCAGGAAGCGAGCGAGTATTTTGAGAGGCTGTATTATAACAAACAGACACCCTCCAAAGAAAGAATCGAGCAAGCTAAAGAACTCTTTATGCCCTCACAGACGCGGGAAGTTCGTTATAAGGCGTATCGGAGATGTTTCCACGAATACGAAAATCTGATTTTCTATGCGTGGGGAATTCCGGAGCTTCATGAAGAAGCTTATGCGTTTTGGAACGAAGTGCTGGTTCCTTCAGATGCTCCCTTTTCCGGCAATTCTATTGTGCGGATATTGGGCTACAGACCGAAGGAAAATCTCTTAAAAATCTTGTCTCGCCATAAAGATAAATTCTTTCAAGAAAAGTCTTTCGGCGGACTGATTAAAATGGTTATCCTGCGAAACCTCAATCAATCCGGACCACTGGACTACGACACGTGCCAGTATGGTCAGTGGACAGACGAGGAAAAAGATATCCTCGAAAGGATTCGTCAGGAGATTTGTTAAACGTGTACTAAAAAGAAAAGCGCCCCTAAACTGAAGGCGCTTTTTCTTTGTTTAAAAGAGATTAATCTTGAGATGTTATCTCAGGTTCTGAAACAAAAGTTGTTTCATCCTCTGCCTCGGCTATTGTATCACCAAAGACTTCAGAACCTTCTGTTTCCTGAATGTCATCTTCATCACCCTCATCAGCATTGAGCCAAGTAACAGAGACAACACGTTCATCATCAGATGTTCTAAACAAGATAACGCCTTGTGTCTTACGTCCGGCAATACGGATATCAGAAACGGGCATACGAATCAGTTTTCCGCCATCCGTAACCATCATAATTTGGTTGTCGTTTTCAATCGGGAACGAACTGATGACTTCTTTGTTTCGTGCAGACATTTCCATGTTTGCAATACCTTGACCGCCGCGCCCCGTCACACGGTATTCATAAGAAGAAGAACGTTTACCGTAACCTGTTACGGTAACAGTTAAGATGAACTCTTCTTTTTCTTCCATTTCTTTGAACTTTTCGGCAGTTAAAAGATTTAACAGACCTGTTTGCTCAGGTGAAACATATACATCGGTGCCTTCTTCTTGAGCCATACGTTTCATGGCTGACGAAATACGTAAATATTCATCACGTTCGTCAGCATTTGCTGAAATGTGCTTTAAGATCGACATCGAAATGACTTCATCATTTGCCCCAAGTTTAATGCCGCGAACACCTGTCGAATTACGTCCGACAAAGACACGAACATCAGTTGCGGGGAACCTGATACATTTACCTGATTTTGCAGCAAGCATAATGTCATTGTCTTCATTGCATAGTGCCACATTAACAAGTTTATCGCCATCGTCCAATTTCATGGCAATTTTGCCGTTTGATTGAACATTTACAAAATCCATTAAACTGTTGCGACGAACATTACCGAAGGCTGTTGCGAACATAATGGATAAATTTTTGCAATCAGCTTCGTTTTCGGGCAATTTCATAATGGTTGTGATGTTTTCGCCTTCATCAAGCGGTAAAAGATTGACAAACGGCTTGCCTTTTGAGGTCGGAGAACCTAAAGGCAGTTTATAAACCTTCATCTTGTAGACAAGACCTTTTGAAGAGAAGAAGAGGACAGGTGTGTGTGTTGAAGCGACAAACAAACGGGTAACAAAGTCTTCTTCCTTCGTTGTCATGCCGGATTTTCCTTTTCCGCCGCGTTTTTGAGCTTTATAGGCATTAAGCGGCACGCGCTTGATATAACCGGCTTCGGTAACGGTTACGACCATTTCTTCTCTTTGAATAAGTGATTCGATATCCGTATCATATTCAATATCTTCAATCGTCGTCAAACGAGGCTTTGCATATTCAGTTTTCACTTCAATGAGCTCGTCTCTCATGATACCATACAATTTTTCACGGCTGGCTAAGATTGAAAGAAATTCTTTGATATCTTCGCCTAAACCCCTTAATTCGTCATGTATTTTATCACGCTCTAAGCCTGTCAAACGTTGTAATTTCAAATCTAAGATAGCTTTGGCTTGATCTTCGGATAAACGATATTCACCGTTTTCGACTTTATGGTCAGGTTCATCAATGAGTTGGACGAGGGGCTCAATATCACGAGCGGGCCAGCTTCTTGAAACGAGAGCTTCTTTAGCCTCAGTAGGAGAGGGAGCCGTACGAATAAGCTCAATAACGGGATCAAGATTTTCAACGGCAATGCCCAAGCCGACTAAGATATGAGCTCTGTCACGAGCTTTATTGAGCTTATAGATTGTGCGGCGACGAATAACTTCTTCTCTGAATTCGATAAAAGCACTGATGATGTCCTTTAATGTTAACATCATCGGCTTGCCGTGGTTGATGGCAAGCATATTCATACCGAAACTTGTTTGTAAAGGCGTGTATTTATAAAGTTGATTTAAGACAACGTCGGCTTGAAAATCCTTTTTGATTTCAATGACAACGCGAACACCCTGACGGTCTGACTCATCTCTGATGTCAGAAATACCTTCTAAACGCTTTTCTTTAACAAGTTCTGCAATGCGTTGAACCAAAGCAGCTTTGTTAACCTGATAAGGAATTTCATGAACAATAATGGCTTCTTTATCTTTGCGGATTTCTTCAATGGTGCATTTTGCACGCATCATTATCGAACCGCGACCGGTCAAATAAGCTTGTTTGGCACCTGTTTGCCCTAAGATCAAACCGCCCGTCGGGAAATCAGGCCCCGGAACGATTTGAATAAGCTCTTCGGGTGTGATATCCGGATTGTCGATATAAGCACAGCATGCATCAATCACTTCGCCCAAGTTATGAGGCGGCATATTTGTAGCCATACCAACAGCAATACCGTTTGCACCATTGACAAGCAAGTTTGGAAAACGTGCAGGCAAAACAGTCGGCTCTTGCAAAGATTCATCATAGTTCGGCATAAAATCGACGGTGTCGAACTCTATGTCATCAATCAGTTTTTGAGCAACTTTTGCAAGCCTTGCTTCGGTATAACGCATGGCGGCGGCGCCATCACCGTCCATGGAACCGAAGTTTCCTTGTCCGTCGATAAGCGTCAAACGCATAGAAAAAGGCTGTGCCATTCTGACCATGGCTTCATAAATAGAGCTGTCACCGTGCGGGTGATATTTACCCATAACATCACCGACGATACGGGCAGATTTACGATAAGGCTTTGTGCTGTCATAACCGTTTTCATACATACCGTACAAAATACGTCTGTGAACTGGTTTTA
>OMQZ01000165.1 GCA_900313355.1 uncultured Rhodospirillaceae bacterium | reverse complement strand
TATATTTAATCAAGCGGCGACCATGGTTTAGATGGCGCTTCAATGTGTGTTACCTCTTCTTGATGAGGTTGTTCTTTCTTTTTTACATATTTGACGATTTCACGAGCTACTTCTTCAAGACCCGTATGCGCAAACGCCGAAATCGCAAACACTTTTTTGCCTGTTGCTTTTTCGAGTTTTTTAATTTTTTGAGAAACTTCTTTCTCATCTAATGAATCGCACTTATTTAAGGCAATAACTTCCGGCTTTTCAAGAAGCGATTCTTTGTAGAGCTTTAATTCATTTCTGATTGTTTTATACGCGCCTATAACATCATCTTGAAGCCCGTCAATAATGTGTAAAAAGGCACTGCAACGTTCAACGTGTTTTAAGAACCTGTCGCCCAAGCCTGTTCCTTCATGCGCCCCTTCAATCAAACCCGGAATATCTGCCAGAACAACTTCTCTGCTATCAATCCACATCACTCCTAAATTCGGGTATAGCGTTGTGAAAGGATAGTCTGCAATTTTTGGACGTGCTCGCGTAACCGCCGACAAAAACGTTGATTTTCCGGCGTTCGGATAGCCGATCAAACCGACATCTGCAATAATTTTTAATTTAAGCCAAACCCAAAGCTCTTCGCCCGGCCATCCCGGTTCTGCATAGCGCGGGGCTTGGTTCGTCGAGGTTTTAAAGCGCATATTTCCTCTGCCGCCATCGCCGCCTTTGGCAATTAAAAAGCGCTCGCCCGGTGTGACCATATCTTTTAAGATTGTTTCGCCGTCTTCTGCCAAAATTTCCGTTCCGACAGGAACTTTGATAATCACGTCTTCGCCTTTGGCTCCGCACATTTCCGAACCCATTCCGTGCTGACCGCGCGGGGCTTTAAAATGTTGTTGATATCGAAAGTCAATCAGCGTGTTTAAATTTTCGACAGCTTCAAAATAAACGCTTCCGCCCTTGCCGCCATCGCCACCGTTCGGACCGCCGAATTCTATATATTTTTCACGACGAAAAGCGACGCAACCGCGCCCCCCATCGCCTGATTTAATATATATTTTCGCTTGGTCTAAGAACTTCATATTCGTCTCGCTTTATGCTCAACTTATAGCCTTTTTTAAGAAAAATAAAGGGGGTAAATGCATTACCCCCACTTCATTGTTGGTATCGGATTATGCGTTAACAACAGAGACGAAAACTTTATCGCCTTGCTCTTTAAATTCGACCTTTCCTTCTGCAACAGCAAAAATTGTATGATCTTTGCCCATATCAACATTTGCGCCAGGGTGGTATTTTGTACCGCGTTGACGAATGATGATGTTGCCGGGGATAACAGCTTCACCGCCGAATTTTTTAACACCTAAACGACGACCGATAGAATCGCGCCCGTTGTTAGAGCTACCGCCAGATTTCTTATGTGCCATTGTATGTCTCCCTTATGCTTCTTTTTCTTTTGCACAAACGTCTACAATCTTCACTAATGTGATTTGTTGTCTGTGACCGTTTTTACGACGATAGTTTTGTCTTCTCTTCTTTTTGAAAACAATAACCTTTGCATCTTTAGCCTGTTTTAAAACTGTTGCTTTGACGCTGGCACCTTTTACCAAAGGTTTGCCGATTTTTTCATCTAAGGCTAAAACTTGATCAAAAATAACTTCTGATCCTTCGGCTCCGGCAATCTTTTCTACTTTAATAACATCGCCGGCTGTTACCTTGTATTGTTTTGAGCCTGTTCTAATTACTGCGAACATTTTCTTTTTCCTAAACTTTCTTAAATTTAAATTAAAACGTGTTTCGCAATATACATAAGTTTTTAAATCTGTCAAGTATGAAATTAAATATTTTCTTAATTTTTTTCTTTTTCTTTTGTGCGCTCAAGTACACGGTACAATTCAGGGCGCATAAATTTGCCTTGCCAAATGCCTTTTTTGCTTTGTTTTGCACGCTTTTCAAGATCTCTATACATATCGCTTTTATACGAAACAGCATAGCCTGATTTTACCATTTCCAAATTCAGTTCAACTTTGCCCATTTTGCAGATGCTCAAGGATCTTTTATATTGGTCGATACCTTCAACCGAACATTTAAGCTTATCGCCTCTTTCATGACCTTTTTCTATCAAATCAAGCAAAAATGCTCGTGCGGACTGACCGCACATATAGCTTTTACCTTTTAAATCTTCGCAAGATTGCATATATTCCGGTGCATCAATTCCAAACAGACGAATTCTGCGGTTGTTCAATTCCAAGCTGTCACCATCAACGATTTTTATTGTTGATTGTGCAACTGTTCGATTTGCCACTTCGGCTAAAATTAAGGCTATGACTAATGCTATTATTTTTTTCATGTTTGTCATTATATCTAAAATAATTTTCATTGCAAGCAAATTTATTTACCATTCATTCATATTATTCGATTATATTATGCTATATTTAGGTGTAATTTATGGGGAACAACCGTGTTTAAAACTTTAAAAACATTCGCTTTTCTTGGTACATTGCTTGCCGTTAATGCTTGTAAAACGGCTGAACCAGCTGACACAACAATTCGTGCGCAGGAATGGCAACCTCAAATTAATATGCCGGTTTCGGTGGTTGTTTGTCGTTCAAAACAGTGCGCCCCTGCGAAGCTGTCTATGTCTAAGGAATATATTTATAACTCTTTGATGAATCTTTTGGAAAATAACGCAAATGAAAAAGCTCTCATTTGTCAGGCCGATCCGTTTGCTCATGTTTGTACGGAAGATTATGTGACTTTGCCGATTACCGTCGGGGTGACACCTGCTCATTTATATTTGAAAGATGTTGAATTAACGGATGTTTCTATCGCACTTAACCGTCGGTCTATCGATTTGTTGTTAAATTACGGCGTTTCATATAACGGCCAAACCCCGACTTGCAAACCCGCAAAATCTTTGGTTTATGTGAAAAACACGAAAAATATCGTTTTAGAAGATTCGGGTTATATGTGCAAAATGACAGCCATCGGCAATACAACGATCAAAACGCTTTTTGCTATTGATTATATTGATTTGGATTATGGATTTGTCGGCGGTTATTACTCTATCGGTTTGTCCGGACCTGCTTATGGCGGGCGCTCGGGATATATGATGTTCAGATTTAAAAATGATGCAACACCTTTATCTGCTGATTTAATCTTAAAAGAAAAAGCAGAAGTTGCCGAGCCTCAACAAGTTTATGTTGAAACAGCTTTTCCTGCCGAAGAATGTTATTCCGTCGATTTAGAGCCGATGCCTTGCTATGAAGAAGATCCTTGTTTTGAAGACGTTTCTCTCGGTAAGGTTATTTGTCCTGAACCGCAATCTTATGAATATACGGTTTATCAGGAAAGCGGTGCACCGGTTTATCGTTCAAAGGGTGTTTCATCTCCGAAAGCCGTCAGCAATGTTAAAAACAGCGGTCCGGTTAACACGAAAGATATTCAGGCGACAAAAACAGAAACAACCCATATGTCTGTTTATGACTCTCCTGTTTCACAAGATGCTAAGGGGTCTGAATATAACGGTGTAGAAGTTTTTCCGATCTATAAGAAAAAATAATTATGCTATGTTGTTTTAGAAAAAAAGGCACTTTTCAGTGCCTTTTTTTTTAGTTTTTAAGCTTTCTTTTCTTTGAAGATTGAAAGCATAATCCCTCCCGTTAACATTACCATTGTAAACAGTAAAGACTGCCATGTTTGAACTTCAAAGCCTAAATGCGGCGCAAAAATCTTCAAACCGATGAAAATTAAAATAATCGACAGCGCAGGCTTTAAATACGTAAACTTGTTGACGATCGCAGCAAGCAAGAAATAAAGCGCACGTAAACCTAAAATGGCGAATATATTTGAAGTGTAGACAAGAAAGACATCTTGTGTCACGAGAAAAATTGCAGGAATACTATCAAAAGCGAATATCACATCCATTGTTTCAATAATAAAGAGCGCAAACAAAAGCGGTGTGATATGCCATTTTCCGTTTTCTTTGACCATAAAATGTTCGCCGTGAATTTCATGTGTGACATGAAAGATTTTAGACATATATTTATAGAGGGTTGTTTCCTTAAACGGCTTTTCTTCCTGCTTTTGAAAGAGCATATGTGTTCCCGTGTAAATCAAGAAAACCGAGAAGATATATAACACCCAGTGAAAGCGCGAAACCAAAGCTTCACCTAAGAAAATCATAATACCTCTCATCACAAGTGCGCCTAAAATTCCCCAAAACAAAACACGATGTTGATATTTTGACGGTACGCCGATGGCTGAAAAAACAACCGACATCACAAAAATGTTATCAAGCGACAAGCTCTTTTCGAGCAAATAGCCCGTGAAATAGAGCATCCCTTTGTCAGAGCCTTCTTCATACATCACAAAAAAGCCGAACACGATTGCAATCGCGATATAAAAAACACATACCCAAAACGTGTGCCAAAAATGAGGTTCTTCGTTTTTGCGATTAAAGCCAAACAAATCAAGTGCTAACAATGCAATCACCGCAATTGAAAACACCCACCACATCGCATTTTGCGATAACACTGCGTGTGTCGATGAAAATAAATCATTACCCATTGTTTTTCTCCATGTTCCATGTTGTTTGAATAATATCTTCTATATTTGTGTATTTCGGTTTCCAGTTTAAAACCATATGCGCCAGATCACTTGATGCGACTAAAACAGCCGGATCACCTGACCTTCGAGGGGCATAAGAATAATTTAATTTTTGAGAAATTATCTTTTCACTTGAGTCAACTATTTCTTGAACGGATGTTCCTCTTCCCGTTCCTAAGTTTAATATATGCGAACCGTTTTTCTCCATCAGCTTTTGAACGGCTTTTTCATGCGCTGCAGCTAAATCCGAAACGTGGATATAGTCTCTTTCGCACGTGCCGTCTTTTGTGTCATAATCGTTGCCGTATATTTGAAGACAATCTCTTTTCTTTGTTGCAACTTCCATGATAATCGGCAGCAGATTTTGCGGATTTTTTTCTTTGCCTTTCACGCGTTTGTGCGAATCGTAGCCCACTGCATTAAAATAACGAAAAATGAAGTAATTTATGTCTTTAAGTTTTGAATACCAGATAATTAAATCTTCAATCAGACTTTTTGTGTAACCATAAAAATTTATCGGATTTTTTATATGCTTTTCATCAATCGGCAAATACTGCGGCATACCATAAACAGCTGCGGAGGAAGAAAACACAATATTCTTCACGTCGGCCTCAATCATTGCATTTAAGATGTTGATTGAACCTGTAATGTTGTTTGAAGCATATATCGCCGGTTTTTCCATCGACTCTCCGACTGCTTTTTTTGCCGCCAAGTGTATCACAACATCAATATTCTGTTTCATGACATTTTTGAGTTTTTCAAAATCTAAAATATCACCTTCAACAAATTCAGCTTCATTAAACAAATTTTCACGCTGTCCGGTTGATAGATTATCAAAGACTATAACCTGATGGTTCTTTTCAAGAAGTTCTAAAACCACGTGGCTTCCGATATAACCCGCACCGCCGATGACTAAAATTTTTGCCATTTTTTCTCCTACATTTGCTTCCTTGACTGAAGTGCCATTTCTATCGTACCGTCATCCATATAATCTAATTCGGCACCGACAGGCAACCCGAGGGCTAATGTCGATAATTTAACATTTAAGGGCTTTAAGTGGTGAAGAAGATATTGGACCGTGATCTGACCGTCAACCGTTGCCGGAAGGGCCAGAATCACTTCCGTAACCCCTTCTGAGGGAATACGCGCAAGTAACGAATCAATATTCAAATCTTGCGGAAGAACACCGTCGATGGCCGACAAAACGCCACCTAAAACGTGGTATTTCCCTTTATAGAAGCCGGAACGTTCCATCGCCCATAAATCGGTTACATCTTGCACGATGCAAAGTGTTTTTGAATCTCTCTTTTCATCAGCGCAAATCGAACAAATTTCCGAGGTGTCAAAATTGTGGCATATCGGGCAAGTTTTCACGTTTTCATTTAAGTTTTGCAATGCTTCAATTAACGGCGTTAATTGTGCATCTTTATTTTTAAGCAAATGCAAGACAATACGCCGCGCCGAACGTGTGCCTAAGGCGGGTAGCTTTGCCACAAGCTTGATTAAAACGTCTATATCCGATTTTGCCACTTTATCTTGCCTTAAAACGGAATTTTTAAACCACCGAAGCTCACACCGCCCGTGGCTTCCTTCATGCCCTCTTCCTGCATCACGTCTATCTTTTGATGTGCATCATTGTAGGCGGCCAGAACCATATCTTCCAAAACATCTATTTCATCTTTGTTTATTAATTCGGGTGAAATAGATATTTTCTGCATTTCGTTTTTGCCGTTTAAAACAACTTTTACAAGACCACCGCCTGATGTTCCTTCACGCTCTTCAGCCCCAAGTCTGGCCTGCGTTTCTTGCATGCGTTTTTGCATCATTTGTGCTTGTTTCATTAAACCTTGCATATTAAACATTATTCATATTCCTCATCAAAATTGTTAATTAGTTCTTGATCTGTGTTTTCTTCGGTGTTTTGTGTTTGAGCAGTTCGTATCACTGTTTCAAATTTAGCACCTTTGAATTCTTCTAAAACGGCGCGCACTAACGGATATTGAGAAATTTTGCGCTTATCCTCTTCCGCTTCGCTTTTCTCTCTATCTGCAATTGTTATCCCCAGAGTACCGCGCTGTTCTTTGATATTCCACTTCGAAAGCGTTGCTTCTTCAAATACTTTTTGAAGATTTCCGACAAAATCAGGAGCTGTTTTTTCACTGATTGTTATTGACATTTTGCCGCTTTCAAAATGCTCTATCGAAACGTCGTTTTTCAGGGCATATAAGAGCAAAAGCTTTTTGTGTTCTTCCAAATAAGCCGTCAAATCTTCAATCTTTTGAAACCTTCCGTTGTTTTGCACGGGCTCGGCTTCTTGTTTGTCTTCTTTCGGATTAACCTGTGCTCGTTTTAAAACAACCGGTTCATTTAACGGTTTTTTTTTTAATTCTTCCAAGATTTCTGAAGGTGTTGGAAGATTTGCACTGTATGAGATGCGAATCAATATCATTTCAAGCGCGTCATTTGCAAGCGGCGCATTGTTCAGCTCCGAGAGCCCTTTAATCATCATCTGCCATATCTTAGAAAGAACAGCTATTGAAATGTTTTGAGCCAGCTTTTGGCTGAGCGTTCTTTCATTTTCGCTCATTAAAGCAGAGTTCATTGAGCTCGGCACAATTTTTGCTTTTGCAAGCATATGCGTGATATCTATTAAATCTTTTAAGATGATTTCAGGCGATGCGCCAGACACATATTGTGCGCGAACGTTTTCCAAAACTTTTTCCATATTTCCGGAAACCAAGTCTTCAAAAAGAGATAGGGTTTTTGTGCGATCGGCTAAGCCTATCATTTCTGAGACCGTATCAACTTTGACTTTTCCGTTTCCTAAAACAATTGCCTGATCAAGCATTGATAATCCGTCACGTGCCGATCCGTCTGCCGCCTTTGCAACAATTTGAAGCGCCTCTTCCTCGGCTTCTATCTTTTCTGATGCTAAAACTTTTTTGAACAGTTCGACCAATGTTTCAATCGTCAATCTTTCCAAATCAAAACGCTGGCAACGTGATAAAATCGTAACGGGAACTTTTCTGATTTCTGTTGTCGCAAAAATGAATTTCACGTGCGCCGGCGGTTCTTCAAGCGTTTTTAAGAGCGCATTAAATGCCCCTTTGGAGAGCATATGAACTTCATCGATGATGTAGACTTTATAACGTGCATTCGTCGGTTTGTATTGCACACCGGCGAGCAATTCGCGCATATCGTCAACACCCGTGCGTGAGGCTGCATCAAGTTCCAAAACATCTATATGGCGACCGGCAGCTATGGCTTTGCAGTTTTCGCAAGCACCGCACGGATGAATCGTCGGCCCGCCTTTTCCGTCCAGCCCCGTGCAATTTAATGCACGCGCAATCAAGCGCGCCGTCGTTGTTTTACCTACCCCTCTGATACCTGTTAAAATATATGCATGGTGCAAACGATTATTTTCAATGGCGTTTTTCAGCGTTTGAACAAGGGCGTCTTGTCCGAGCAAGTCTTCAAAAACCTGCGGACGATATTTTCGCGCCAAAACGACATATTGATCTTTTGTTTCTTGCACTGCTATCTCTTTTTTTAAGGCGAAGGGACAAAAACCTCAACTTTAATGCTACGGCTGCTTCCTTCCGAACCTGACCGAGTTCGCAATCAAGCCGACCTTTTGCCCTTCATTGATTTTAACTCTTTTAATATTGGGCAGAACAAGCTTTTTTTCAAGCAAAAGTTTTGAACTATTAACACCCTAGAATATGTTAAAATAAGACGGCGTTTGAATACTCGGAAAAAGCTTTTCATAAACAGTTTCCTGATCTTTGCCGTAAATCTGAGGTCTGCTTGTGATCATGCTCTGGTTTGAATAAGGTTTGGTGCCAAAACTTTTCGGTGATGAACTGACTTTTTTCAAGCCCGAAGAGTTTACTTCCACAATATCTAAATTGTGTTCATTTGTTCCATC
>OMQZ01000163.1 GCA_900313355.1 uncultured Rhodospirillaceae bacterium | reverse complement strand
GGCTGCAAAACTTGTTTCGGATTTGGGTGCGTCGGGTATTGATATTAATATGGGGTGTCCTGTTCGAAAGATTATTTCATCGGGTGCCGGATCGGCTTTAATGAAAGATGAAAAACTTGCCTCACGCATTATTGAAGCGACCGTTAAGGCAACGGCCTTGCCTGTCAGTGTTAAGTTTCGAAAAGGATTTGACAACGAACATATCAATGCCGTTTCTTTTGCAAAGATGTGTGAAAACAGCGGTGCTTGTTTTGTGACCATTCACGGACGGACAAAAACACAAGGCTATTCCGGTCAGGCTGATTGGGATATTATTTATAAGGTTAAATCAAATGTCAATATTCCGGTGATTGGAAACGGGGATGTTTCTTCACCTCAAAAAGCCCACGAGATGTTTGAGCAAACCGGGGTTGATGCGGTGATGATCGGACGCGCGGCTTTGGGCAACCCGTGGCTTTTAAAAAATGTTGTGAACTTTATGAACAACAAGCCGCTTTTTACCCCATCGCCATATAAAATTTATGATACATTATTAAGACATATGGCTTATTTGAATGATTATTACGGGTCTAAAATTGCTTTAGGTCTTTCGCGCAAATATGTTTGTTGGTATTGTAAAAAACTTTATGATGCTAAAAAATTCAGAGAAACTTATATGCATATCACTGATTTTGATTTGGCAATGAAAGAAATTCAATCTTATTTTGAAAATCAAGTTTTAGGAGAAGAACAATGAAAATTATCGTTGGCGGAGCCGGAAGTGTCGGGCGCAGCATTATTTCTTATTTAAGCCGTGCGGACAATGAAATTGTTGTTGTTGATATTAATCAGGAGCGGTTAGATGAAATTTCAAAAGAATTTGATTTACAACCTGTTTTAGGCTCTATTTCGAGACCTGACATTCAAGAAAAAATCGGTGCGGCTGATGCCGATATGTTGATTGCGGCTACGAACAATGATGAGGTCAATCTGGTCGCCTGCCAAGTGGCATATACGCTTTTTAATGTTAAGAAAAAAATTGCGCGTGTCGACTCTGAATATTTTTTAAGCCCGCTTTGGAACACTTTGTATAACGAAAAAAGTTTGCCGGTCGATTTGGTGATCTCGCCTGATCAGGAAATTGCAAAAACCGTTTTACAAATTTTGGAAATTCCGGGAGCCAAAGAAGTTTATTCTTTTGCGGACGATAATGTTTGTATGATTTGTCTCAAGTGTTTTCAAGAATGTTCTTTATACCAATTTAAGGTTGAAGAACTCTACCAAAACTTTCCGCAGCTTCATTTTTCAGTTGTGCAAATTTTGCGCGGCGGGACGAACTTTTTTCCTAAGGCTCAAGAAAACATTCAGCTTGGCGATGAGGTTTATATTTTAGCATTAAGACAAGATGTCAATGATATTATTCGTGCCTTTAACATCAATTACCGAAGCTGTGAAAATGTTGTTATTTTCGGTGGAAATGCCATTTCTTATGATATTGCACGGCATTTGGAAGAAAATGATACAATCAACAGTATTAAGGTCATTACAAATAATATTGATGCCGCGCGTCAGATGTCTGAGCATTTAAACAAGACTGCCGTCATTTACGGCGAAATGATGAGTGATGTTATTTTAAATGATGCAAACTTATCAAAAACCGACACAACGATTGCCGTAACTTCTTTGGATAAAGATAATTTGCTTTTATCGCTCTTGGCTCAATATAACGGAGTGAACTCAACGATGGCTCTTGTTAATTCACGAATGTATGACAACCTGACAAGCCATATCAGCGATAATATTTTAATTGACAGATCTATCGTTACGATTTCAAAAATTTTGCAAGATTTGCGCGAGGTTAATATCGTTAATGCTTATTCTTTAGGACGCGGCTTTGCTGAGGTTTGGGAAGTTAAGCTCAAAAGAGATACGATGCTTGAAGGGAAAGCCTTAAAAGACATTACACTGCCTGAAAAATGCAAAGTTATTGGCATCGAACGCGATAAGAAACTCGTCTTTCCAACAGGCGATACAACTCTTGAGCTTGATGATGTTTTAATTATTGTTGTTGCACCAAATGGTATTAAAAAAGTTGAAAACGCTTTCCTGCTTTAGTTGTTTTGAGGATAAAAGTACTCATATACTTTGGCAAAAACAATATTAAAATAAATCAGATAAATTGAATAAAAACCAACCGAAAACCAACCGTGGCACTTTAGCATAACATCTGCACCATAAGCTACAAAACACGGCAAGTTGAGCAAAAAAATCAAAGATAAAAATTTTATGTTGTTACCTTTTGTTTTTTTAAACACCTTTCGAATTGAGCCTGAATATCCCTGAAGGGCTGAAATCCATGCCAGATAAGGTCTGCAAAACGCAAACGGAGAAATCAAAAGAAAAATGATTGAAAATACCAACACATTTAACACGCTTGTTTGAGGCATTTGAAGGGCTGACATATATCTTTCAAACAACAGAAGATATTTGTTGTGAAAACCCATCAAAAGCGGAATAAACGGCAAAATCAAAAGAAAAAACAGCAAACCGAATGTGATGAAAATCATTTTTGAAGACGGGATTGCGCTTGCACAAACTTTTGAAAAACAAAAATATGGCTTTTTTTGGTAGTAAAACCTGAAAAAAACGCACCAAAAAACATAATAAATTATCGACCAAATCAAGCCTATCGGATTTGAAAGACCTCCGGGTAATAAATTGAATATTGCGCATAAAAGAAAATTGATAAGCCAGATAAGACGCAACGTATGCTCATTTTGATGCATATATTGATATGCGTCTTTCATCACTTTTTTTATGGGTAATATTTTGACCTGATCAGTCATTTGTTCCTCAGGAAGCGTTCGTCTCGTCTTCTTCAAAATTGTCATCGGCTTCGTTCGGATCATAACTGATGCCGAGTTTTGAAAGCATATCATCATTGATGTCTTCACGCTGGGCAACAACCCAATCCGGAACATTCGGTGCTGGTTTTAAGGCTGCTAATTTCCGCATCTTCGGGTCAAGATACCACCTCGGCGAATCGGCCATAATCGGTCTGTCAATATAGCTTTGCATCAACACGACTTGTTTTAACATCGGAAGGCTTAAAAGTTCGGTTGTCGAAATCACAGAAATACCCTGTAACTGATAGCTCACATTTTTAGCAAACGGGTTGTAGTTTTTGCCCATCTGACCTTCGTTTCGCGAAAATGAGGTTGTCTGAACCGTTTTGTTACCAATCATTTTAGAAAAACGTTGAGCCGTTACCTCGTTGTTTTGGGATAAAATAACTTTGCAAGCCGTTGTTGAAATCACCGTTTCCAAGTCATCTTTACCGTATTTGCCGGAGATTTGGCCTAAGTCTTGTCCAATCAAAAGATACGAAACTTTTTGACCACGACCGACAGCAGGTCCGTCAATTACGGCTTTCAACTTCGGCATCTGCGGAAACTCGTCAAGCACAAAGAGACAACCGAAAGGCCCCATTTTTCCGTCTGTTTTGTTGACCTCATTCGGTTTGTTCGAAATCAGATATGAACTCATCAGTTCAATAAACACCGAGCTGATCATACCCAAAGCTCTGGCATCTGTTTGGTTAATTGAAAGATAAACCGAAATCGGTTTGAAAACGCCGGTTACGGGGTCTTTCATACCGCGCAGGTCTTTAAAGTGCAGGTCAGAAAAACTTGTTCGCGC
>OMQZ01000172.1 GCA_900313355.1 uncultured Rhodospirillaceae bacterium | reverse complement strand
TCTTTTGAATAGCCGTTTTCAAATTAGAAAACATAACGAAGACCGGCGTAAATTTCTTGGGCTTTAACTTTGTATTTCAAGCCGTTGTTACCCGGTTTGCCGAAATCGTAGTAACGATAGCCGGCATCAACATTGAAACGGTTGGTAACTTTAAGCGACAAACCTGCGCCTAAAGACCATGTGAATTTTGTCTTTTTCCAGTTCGCACTGACTTGAGACAAGTCACGATCCATATATCTGGTTTTTGTTACGCCGAGACCACCGCCGACATAAGGTGTCCACCAGTTATAAGGCAAGAAATCATAGTAAGCATTGAACATATAAGAATATGTTTTGAGCATAGATTTTTCATTGAATGTCTTATTGAAATCTCTGTTGTATTTGCGCCATACATATTCGAGCTCTGCTCTGAAATATTCATAGCGATAGCCGATAGCGCCTGAAAGCATCAAACGCTCACTTTCCAAATCGCCTTGAAGTTTTGATGCGCTGTGTTTAACAATACCGCCGCGCAATGCGCCGTAGATTCCGTCGCATTCTGCATGAGCCGGAGCGCTAACGACGGCAAACATAGCAACGGCAGAAGCTGTTAATAACAATTTTTTCATGAGGTGTATACTCCTTAAAATAAATTAAATTCTGTTTCATTGTGAACCGAAGTATTTAAAATATGTTTAACAAAAGCAAAACTTGTAAAAAAGATTGCAATCAAAGAAAAGATTGAGTAAAGTTCAAAAAGGGTGGCCGGATAGCTGCGCCGCGGAAAGGAAAATCCGAGGGTGAGGAAAGTCTGGGCTTCATGGAAACAAGATACCGGATAACGTCCGGCCGGAGAAATCCGAGGGAAAGCGCCACAGAAAATTACCGCCGAAGCTTGTATTCGGTAAGGTTGAAAAGGCGAGGTAAGAGCTCACCGCTGGCATAGCAATATGACAGGCTTTAGGCAAGCCCTATCTGATGTAAGACCAAACAAGGTGTATCGGGGATTTCCCCGACGGAGCGTTTCCACTCTGTCCAAAGGTAGGTCGCAAGAGCAAACCGGCAACGGTTTGGTGAGATGAATAGCTATCGGTGTCAATCTTTGTCTTTATGACAAAGCAATAACATATACAAAACCCGGCTTACAGGCCACCAATTTTTATAAGGCAAAAAGATGAAACAACAAACGTTTGAAAAAGAAATTGAAATAAAGGGCGTGGGGCTTCACAGCGGGCTCGATTCTGTTTTGAAAATTATGCCTGCCGAAGAGAATACGGGCATTGTTTTTGAGCAAAACGGCGTTTTGCTTAAAGCTTTATATAGCAACGTTCAAGACACCAGAAACTGCACGCTCTTAAAAAAAGACGGCGCCGTTGTTTCGACAATTGAGCATTTAATGGCATCTCTTTATATTTTAGGCATTGATAACGCATATATCAAATGTTCAAATCCGGAATTGCCGATTATGGACGGAAGCGCAAAAATGTTTTTGGAAAAGCTCGAAAAAGAAAACTTGAAAGAACAAAACGCTTCAAGAAGATTTTTGAAAGTTTTAAGACCTGTGCGTTTTGAAGACGAAAGAGGAAATTTTATTGAGCTGTCAAGCCCGAGAACAGAAGGCTTATACATTCGTTTTGAAATAGAATTTGCCTCAAAAATTGTCGGCAAACAGGTTTTTGAAAACACAATAACGCCGGATATATTCCTTAACCAAATTGCACCAGCAAGAACGTTTTGCGAAAAATATCAGATAGATTATTTGCGCTCTGTCGGGCTGATTAAGGGCGGAAGTTTGGAAAATGCGGTGGTGCTCGATGGTGAAAAAATCTTAAATCCGGAAGGCTTTAGAGTCGAAAATGAGTGTGTGAACCATAAAGTGCTTGACTTAACAGGGGATTTATACACGTCCGGATTTTTTATTTTAGCAGATGTGAAAGCCTACAAAACAGGGCATTTCCATAACAATGAAATCTTAAAAAAACTTTTTGAAAACAAGAACAATTATGAAATTTTATAGGAAAAAAATATGAAAAAAATATTTGTTGCAATGATGGCTGTGATGATGGTGTGTGCCTGTGCCTCAAAAAAAGAAGACACGAGTCTGCTCTCGGCTGAAACGCTTTATACAAAAGGATACAGAAGGTTAAATAAAGCGGACTATGAAAAAGCCGCCGAATATTTTGAAAAGGTTGAAATTGAGCACCCGTATTCAAAATGGGCGGTCAAATCAAAATTGATGAGCGCATATGCATACTACAAAAACAACAAATATGATGATGCTTTAATGGCTCTTGACAGGTTTATCAAATACCATCCGTCAAACAAAAACATTGCGTATGCCTACTATTTAAGAGCAATTTGTTATTACGACCAGATAAGCGATGCTTCAAAAGATCAAAGCAATACAAGACAGGCTTATGACGCGCTAAACGAAGTTGTGCTCTTGTTCGGTGACACGCAATACGCTAAAGATGCACAAGGCAAGCTCAAATTGGCACTTGATCACGAAGCTGCCCACGAAATGACAATCGGGCGCTATTATCTGAATTCAAAAAATTATTTGTCGGCCTTAAACAGGTTTGATATGGTTGTGAAAAATTATCAAACGACGGTGCATATTGAAGAAGCACTCTATCGTGAGATTGAAATTTATACGATTTTAGGGCTTGAAAATGAGGCAGATCGTGCGTTGAAGGTTTTGAAACACAACTATCCCTCAAGCAAATGGA
>OMQZ01000161.1 GCA_900313355.1 uncultured Rhodospirillaceae bacterium | reverse complement strand
TTTTGTGCCAAAACCTCGATAAGCGGAAAAACATAAGAATATGTTTTGCCCGATCTTTGGGGGGCAATCGCAAAAATATCTTTTCCCTCCAAAACGGAAGGAATGACGTCTGATTGAACCGTTGTCGGTTGAGAAATACCGAGTTCATTGATCGCTTTGATGGTCGGCTCGGTTAAACCTAACTCCTTAAAATCCATATTATCCTCATTCTTTTATTTGAATTTTTGATAAAAATATATCAAGACATCTTTAACGTCAAGAGTTGATTGATATTTTTTAAACTGTTTATTGTTCAATTTTTGAGTTGAAAAAAAAAGCGGGACGCATAATATAGGGGCAGTTTTAAGTTTATTTAGGAGATTTTAAGATGCCTTTGATTTCAATGCGTCAAATTTTGGATCACGCCGCCGAAAACGGATATGGCGTTCCGGCTTTTAATATTAACGATATGGAACAGGTTATTGCCGTGCTTCAAGCCGCACGCAAGGTTAATGCCCCTGTTATTTTGCAAACATCAACTGGTGCAAGAAAATTTGCCGGCGACCCGATGATCAGACATATGGTTCAAGCAGGGCTCGAGATGTTCCCCGAACTTCCGATTTGTATTCACCAAGACCATGGTTCTTCGGTTGATATCTGCCAAAGCGCAATTGTAAACGGTTATTCTTCCGTGATGATGGACGGATCGCTCGAGGCTGACGGCAAAACACCTTCTTCTTACGAATATAACGTTAAAGTTACAAAAGAAGTTGTGGCTCGTGCACACGCTGTCGGCGCTTCGGTTGAAGGCGAATTAGGCGTGATCGGCTCACTTGAGACAGGCAAGGGCGACAAAGAAGACGGACACGGCGCTGAAGGCACAATTGATAAAAAACGTTTGGTAACAGATCCTGATGAAGCAGCAAGATTTGTTGCTGAAACAAATGTGGACGCTTTGGCTGTTGCTGTCGGCACATCACACGGTGCATACAAATTCACAAGAAAGCCGGACGGTGAAATTTTAGCAATTGATGTGATTGAAAAAATCCACAAAAAATTGCCGAACACACACATGGTTATGCATGGTTCTTCTTCCGTTCCGCAAGAACTTCAAGATTTAATCAACGCCTACGGCGGTGCTATTCCTCAAACATATGGTGTGCCGGTTGAAGAAATCGTCAGAGGTATTAAGTCAGGTGTTCGCAAAGTCAACGTTGACACAGACTGCCGTATGGCCATCACAGGCGCAATCAGACGCTTGTTTATGGAAAACCCGAAAGAATTTGACCCGCGCAAATATTTGAAACCTGCAATTGAAGAAATGCAAAAAGTTTGCGAAGCACGCTATATTGCATTCGGCGCAGCAGGTCATGCGGATCAAATCAAAGTTGTTCCTTTGTCTGAAATGGCAAAGAGATATTAATTATCTCAACTTTCAATTGAAAAAACCGCTCATTCAAGAGCGGTTTTTTATTGATGATTGTTTTATTTTTGAATAACAGATACAAGAAGCGCTATTGAGGCTACAAAAACAATTTTCCATTTTTTGGAGCCCTGCATATCCGCTCTTTTGAATTTAAGGCAAACAATAAACCTTGAAAAAAACATCACCCACAAAATCATCGTATAAAACAAACACGAAACATATGCCGGATTTAAAGCGTCATGCATAGCAATTTGTTTCAATATCATCACACATAATAACAAGATAAACATTAAGCTCTTTTGAAGGTTTTCAGCGGTCAGTAATTTTTTGATGTCTTTATTGTTTTTCTTATAAAGGCATAAGTGAATTAAACCAACGATAAAAGAAAAAATAAACACATTTTGACACGCACAAGAAAACAAATTATCTGCCGAATAAAACATAACTTTTTTATTAAGCACCGCCAAAACGGAGCTTAACGTTACAACCGGAAGCATAAAAACAAAAGCTTCTCTTGTGTATTGAACACGTTGATATTTTGTTAAAGACAGAACAACACCGCATATTGCAATTAAAATCAAACAAAATTGCTTCGGATTTTGAAAATACTCGCTTAAAAGCGTC
>OMQZ01000160.1 GCA_900313355.1 uncultured Rhodospirillaceae bacterium | reverse complement strand
TCTGTCATCAGGGGTGGCTTTATAGGGAACATATTTAACTTTGTATTGCAATAAAGCAAGAATCTTGGCAAAAATCGAAACGGATTTGCCGACCTCTTCAAGGTATATGATTTCGATGCCCTCGTTTTGAATTGCTTGAACAAGGGATTCCAAACCTGCTTTTTTGATAAACATTTTTGAGGTGATTACTTTTTTTGCCAATACCGTTTTAAGACCGCTTGTGACATTTTGGGAACCGGCTGAAAAGTTAATCATAACAGGAACCTGACCATAGGCATTCAGCCCGAAAAATGTGCAGATTGCGGCCACAGAGTTAGGCAACATAATGCCGATAGATTCTTGATGTTTTGAAATTTTTGAAAAGTGGCGTCCCAAAACATAAGAAGCCAACATAATGTCTTTAAATGTTTTCGGCTTTCTTGTGATGTCTTCCAAGACGTATGGACGGCGCAAACCAAAACAACGTTTGGCGTGGATTTTGGAAGCTTTTATCAATTGAGTGAAAACCGTCATCTTCTTGTCATAAATGGATTCGAACATTTGCTCGCGCATAATCATGTAAATTTCGTTTGAAATGTGGTTACGTTGATGGCGGAGCTCGTCTTTTAATTTTAGCGGGCGAGGGGCATCCACAACAATTTTAACATGGGGAAAATAGCGGTGAGGCAATTTTCCACGCGTGTTTGAAAAATGGCAATATTGCAAGCCGTTAATCCAAATCGGGATAACGGGAGAATCTGTCTTGTCGGCAAGCAAGCCGGCAGATTCATAAATTTTCATGATGTTGCCGTTTGTGGTCATGCGGCCTTCGGGAAAAATAACGCATAAACGTCCGGAATTGACTGTGGCAATTAAATGCTTTAAGTCAGGAACATCAATATTGTCATGTTTGACGACATCTGCTGTCTTTAAGAATAAGCGAACCCAGTAGTTTCGATAAAGCTGTCCGTGCAAAGCAAAGACCGGATTGCCCGGAAGAAATGCAAATAAAACAATCGGATCAACCCATGAAACGTGGTTTGAGATATAGACACCTTTTTGAGGCAATTTTGAAACATCAAAACGCATCTCAAAGCGAACCTTAAAAGTCCTAAAAAAACATCTCAGCAAAAAGCGTACAAAATCACGCATATTTTAATCTCCATTCACAAAATATTTCGTATTGTTTCTAGCAAAAATATACCCCATAGGCTTAAATGTAAAGTAGGCACTTTTGAGAAACTATTGGGAAAATGTGCATAACAAGGAAACAAAATTTAAAAATGTCGAAAAAAGAGGTATATATAGTTGTGGATTGTTTAAGGAGTTAGGCTTATGAAAAAAATTGCGCTGTTTTTGTTGTTGGCACTTATGGGGTGTAATGAAAAGGTTCTGTATCAGGGTGATAGCGGAAAAACACTCACGCTCGCCGTCGGTCAAGAATTTAGTATTAAGTTGCCTGAAAATCCGTCGACAGGTTATCGCTGGGAAATACAAACAAATCCTCAAAGTCAGATGGTTGTGGCAAATGTATCGGATCAATATGCTCCCTCAAAGTCAAATTTAATCGGCGCAGGCGGGGAAAGAGTATTTCGCTATCAGGCAACGAACAACGGTCAGGTTGAATTGTACGGCTTTCATAAACGTTCTTGGGAAAGCGGAGATTTGAAGCCTTCGTTTAAATTCGTTATTATTGTTCGGTAGAATAAAAAAAATCCCCCTTTCGGGGGTGGCCTCTCAGAGTATGTAAAAATCGCGTGCCTTACTACGGAAGGGGTGCGTTCGCATCTTCGGTGTTGCTTTACTGAGAATGGCAACGAAGGTGCTTGAAGCCACTTTCTACTACATCGGTAGGTAGGTTTTAGTGTTAGTGTCTCCTTGGGGTGGTATTTCCACCTTGCCTAAAAAGTGTCCCGAGTTGGGCTCTTGTTTTTTGCTTCCATTTGAGGTTGCGTTTTTTTTGCCGATTCTTCGCTGCGTTTCCCAATCGTGCCGCTCGGTTGCGGGGGATAGGAGTTACGCGCTTCTTCGGCTGCCGGCCGTCGTTGATCAGTTCTGGATCTGGGTACTAGCCATAAGAATGGTAGGTCCTCGTGTCATGGCGTTTGTTTTTTCGTTTTCTAAATTTTACGTTTGGCGGGGATCAAGCCTTGTCTAATCCCAGGACTTAAGCTACATCGGCGTCAGTCTATAGATGGTTTTCATATCTGTATCTTCATAATTGGTTTCTGGAAAAATGTATACCATATTTTTTAAAACACGTCAAGACAAAAATTTAAAAATTTTGTATATTTTGTATAAAAAAAGTTTCAAGTATTTGAAAATGCTTGAAACTTTTTTTTAAAAAACGCTTTTTATTTAATTTTAATCGTATGGAGCAGGTTTGTGAGTAAAGTTTGTCCGAACGGGTAACCTGCTGTTGTGATGATGTATTCGCCTTTTTTACCGATGGATAGAGCTTTGACGTGTTTGTTTGCAATGTCTTCAATCATGTCAAAGTTTTGGAACACTTTTTCGTCAACAACGGCGCGCACCCCCCAAACAATTCCCATGCGCGAGGCAACGTTTTCATGAGGCGTTATGGCAACAATCGGTAAATCCGGACGTTCTTTTGACATTGAAAATGTTGTAAAGCCTGAGTTTGTGAATGTGACAATGGCGGCAACATTCGGTAAAACTTCGGAAAGCTCTTTGGCTGCATAGGTAATTCCAAGCGATTCTAATGAACAAACATGTGACTCATTGTGAGATGTGCATTCAATAAAGTGAGAATCGTGTTCAACCTGTTCGATAATATGGTGCATCATGGCAACCGACTCGGCGGGATATGAACCGACAGCCGTTTCGGCAGAAAGCATGACAGTGTCTGCCATGTCATAAACTGCTGTTGCAACATCTGAAACTTCGGCTCTGGTCGGTGTCGGAGCATTTATCATTGACTCTAACATTTGAGTTGCAACGATGACGGGTTTGGCTTGTTTTCTGCAAGCTGTGATTATCTTTTTTTGAAGAACGGGGACCGTTTCAATCGGACATTCGACGCCTAAATCGCCGCGGGCAACCATAATGGCATCTGAAAGCGAAATAATTTCATCTAATTCTTCCATCGCACTCGGTTTTTCGAGTTTTGAGATAATTAAAGCTTTCTTGCCGATTAATTTTCGTGCATCTTTGACGTCTTGTGCTTTTTGAACGAAAGACAAGCTGATCCAATCCACACCTAATTTAAGAGCAAATTTTACATCATCAATATCTTTTGGCGTTAAAGCGGAAATCGGTAAGGTTATGTTCGGAAGATTAACACCTTTGTGATCGGAAAGTTTTCCGCCGACAATGACTTTTGTTTTAATATGTGATGCATCTTTTGAAAGGACTTCTAAAACAATGTTTCCGTCATTTAAGAGCAATTTGTCGCCCTTTTTAACGGCTTTAAAAATTTCAACGTGAGGAAGATTAACGCGCTTTTCATCGCCCGGATCTTCGTTCAAATCAAGTGTGAAATTTTGAGATGCTTTTAATGTGACGGCCCCATTTTGAAAACGACCGACACGAAGTTTCGGGCCTTGCATATCCGCCACTATTGAGATATGGCGATTTTTTTTCTTCGAGAGTTCACGGACGATTTTATAACGCTCTTGGTGTTCTTCGTGTGTTCCGTGAGAAAAGTTAAAACGAAAGGCATCTGCACCGGCGTCAATCAATTTTGATAAAATTTCTTTAGAGGCTGTTGCTGGGCCGATGGTTGCTAAAATCTTTGTGTTTGTGTTTTGAGGCATTGTTCTTTCCCTTTTATTTTTTTGTTGATATAATCCAAAAATATGACTTGTAAAACAGATTTTTTTTTGTTAAGTCTCTTTCTAACATAAAATGTTTAACTTATGATTTACGGAGAATAAAAAAATGGCTGAAGTTGGTGGAATCGCAAGTGACAGATTACGCTCTCTTATTGAAAGAATCGAAAAATTAGAAGAAGATAAGAAAGAAATAGCAACAGATATTCGCGAAGTTTTTGCTGAGGCAAAGAGCGCCGGTTTTGATGTCAAGATCATGCGCGCTATTTTAAAACTCAGAAAGATGGATCAGGCAGATCGTGACGAACAAGAATTTTTAATCGACACTTATCGCAAAGCGCTCGATATGTAAGTCTTTTATTGATTCTAAGGCCTTGTTTTGAACAAGGCTTTTTTTATTTGAAAAAATATCAAAAAAGTTGTTGCAAAATAAAATTTAGTTTGTTATAAGAAGTTCAATTCACTCATGCGTGTATAGCTCAGTTGGTAGAGCAACTGACTCTTAATCAGTGGGTCCGGGGTTCGAGCCCCCGTGCGCGTACCAATAAAAAAGCCGCCTTTTAGGGCGGTTTTTGTTTTGAAAATTAACGAAATTCTAAGTTTTTTTGTTTATAAAAATAGCATTCTTTAAAAATTTAGAGACATTTATGATTCTTTTTATTGCATTTTTATCACCGATGTTTTATGCCACGGCGGTTTTGATTGAAAGTTTGTTGTCGAACTATACTTTTAAACATCAGACAACAATGATTTTTTATATTTCTATGATGAATTGTGTCTTTTTACCGCTTCTGTTGTTATTCGGTATGCCGACCTTTCCGCCGCAGGAGGTTTGGGGCTATTATTTGATTTTATCTCTTATTGATGTGGGGTATTTATATCCTTATTATTCGGCGATGAAGGTGATTGATACGTCTATTGTTTCTGCGTTGTTTGCGCTGGGACAGGTGATTGTACCGATATTGTCATATTTTATCTTAAGGGATGTTTTGAGCTTACATCAATACATCGGTTTTATGATTATCATTATGGCTTCAATAGCACTTAGCATTAAAGGAAATAAAATCCCGAAGCTGAACAGAGCTTTTTATTATATGCTGTTGTCTTCGTTTATGTTGTCCTCACGTATTATATTTGTTAAACTCGTTATTAAAGAAGAAGGAAATTGGGTTAATTTGGTTTTTTATCCTAATTTGATTTCCGGTATTTTACCTTTGGGGCTTCTTTTTATTACAAAATACAGAAAAGATATTGTGAAGCATTTTCCGCCTTATTTGCATAAATGTCCGCTCTTTGCATTAAATGAGTTTATGTATTTTTGGGCGGTAACGACTGAAACATACGGTGTTTCAAAGCTTTCTCCGGTGATCAGTGCGGCGATTGAAAGAATGGAGCCGATTTTCTTGCTTGCCATCAGCGGATTTTTGCTTTATGCTTTCAATATCAAATTAAAAGAAAAAATTACGGCAAGAATTTTATTGAAAAAATTATTTTGTTTCGTTTTAATGATCTTAGGAGTTATACTCGTCGTTTAAGAAAGGAAAAATTATGACTGAATTTTATTATGATCGAAAAAAGTTGAGAAACTGGGCTGCTATCAATATTGTTTTATTGCTGATTGCACTCTTTTTCCCGACAACTAAGCTTTATGAGCTGATTTGGGTTACGGTAGTTAAAATTGTTGTTTTAATTTCTGCTTTGGCTGCTTTTTATGTTTTTATGAATCCTCAAAAGTTAGCTCAAATTGATAAAGAAGGTATTGTGATTGATCACAACGCAAAGCTTAAATGGGTTGATGTTGAAAAAGTTGAGAGAGTTAAATCAAGATGCTGTTGCGGTAATGATTTCTTGCGTTTTAAGCTCAAAAAAGGCGCCCAATATCCGCTTACTTTGATGCAAAAAATGTCTGAGGGATATAAGTTCGGTGCTTTTTCAATTCCGCTTTATGCTATGACAAAAGAAGATGGTTTTAAAATTGAAGAAGAAATCAAAAAACATTTGAGCGAACCAAAAGAAAAATCAGAAGTTAAACAAGCGGCTCCTACAAAAACAACGAAACCGGCTGTTAAAAAAGCACCAGTGAAAAAAACGGCGCCCAAAAAAGCTGTTGCTAAGAAAAAGCCTGCTACAAAAAAAGCTGTTACAAAAAAGACTGAGGTTAAAAAAGAGCCTGCAAAGAAATAAAAAAAAGCCTCCCGAAAGGGAGGTTCTTTTTATAAGGCGATTGTCATCGGAATGATGTTTATCACGGGTTCTTCATACGGATGAACAGCTTTGATTGCCTGAATGGTTTGTTCTAAGTTTTCTTTTTTACAAGCAACTTCAACCTTGATTTCCGGTTCTTCAGATATTTCACCGATTTTGCCGAGGTAGGGGGTTGCACCGTCAAGTGTGCGCCAAACGCCTGTGACATGAGAATATGAAAGGCAGCTGTCATATTTTCCGAAATGTCCGGCATCTGCTTTTTGCAAAGCATGTTGCAAAAGTTTGAGATGTGTTTCGGGGATGAAAATATCTAATTTGAAATAGTTAAATTCCATTTGTTTTCCTTTTATATTGCAGTGATTCCTTTTGCACATAAGTCGGCAAAAACAGGCTTGTCAAGCCCTAAATCTTTGATAACCGCACGAGGTGAAAAATCGCCTTCAAGATTTTGCCATGTAACTTGGTCGTTTTTGACGCATTTGAGTGTGGCGCTCGGAAGCGTTGAACGTCCGATGCAAGATGACAAATAAACAAAGACTTCATCATTGTCTTTGAGGTGCTGAACAGCTAATTTGCGCGCTAAAATGTTTAAGGAAACATCTGCCTTGCTTGCATCTTTTGCCCATGGTGAGCCGCCACCGACAGGGCATGTGGTGGAATAAAAATCACAAGCGAGTTTTCTGCCTGTAATGCCACAATCGGCAATTGCGCTATGGCAAGTGTAGTTGCCTGTGCCGTTGATGATGAGCTCAGCAGGGCAAGCGCCTAAGGTTTTTTCAATAAATGATGTCAAATCTTGAGGTTTGAGCATTGGGATGGCAACAATTGCTGTTTTGATTTTGCCTTTATTATCGATGGTGATTTGCGTTTTGATATCAAGACCTAAATTGTCTGATTTTAAGGCTTTTGTATAAAGGGCGTTGTTCAACTTTTTTGCTAAAAAGAGCTCTCTTGGGAGCAGACCTTCGCCTTGGCATGCGTAACCTGCAAAAACGCCTTGGTCGCCCCAACCGCCGTTTTCGACGCCTTGAAGAATTTCACAAGACTGACACCCAATCAGGTTGATGATTTTTAAGCTTGTGACATCAAGTGCATTTTCGCCCCAAATTTGATGATAGTGTTCATCATAACCGATTTTTCGAATGGCATCTTTGACATATATTTCGATGTTTTTTAATTCGATGTTAGAGCAGACTTCGCCGCCCAGGACGACAGTGTTGCCCTTGACCATCACCTCAACGGCATATTTGACCTTCGGATCTTGTTCAAGAGCACGATCTAAAATATATTCTGAAATGAAATCTGCTGTTTTATCGGGGTGTCCTAAAGACACAAATTCTGCTGTTTTAAGCATATTAAAATCTCCTTGTTTAGTCCGTTTAGTGCCGGACAAGTTAGGTTAAATCCACACGTTAGAACTGCAACCTATCACAAAAAAAGTGATTGTCAAGTCTAATAATTATTGACGTGTTATGAAAATATGTTATATTTTTGCCAGTAGTTTGATTTTTATGTTTAATATAATTATATCAGTTATGGGACTTTCTATTCTGCTTGCAGTGTTTTCTTTTTTACTTGTGTTCTCAGGTCTTATGACTATCTTATACGCGGATTGGAGGAGTGTAGTCATATCTGTGATCTTTGCTTTGATGTGTGCGACTCTTGTGTTTTTCGCTCATTATAATTACGTGAAAGCGAATGAGCTAAGCCGGGGAGAAGGTGGGACGATTACAAGTCGTGTTAAATGCTTGGATTGGCAGAAAGGTTGGGGTTACATTTTAACGGAAGATGAGCGGATGTTGGTTACCGGAAATGGTGATTACAAGCTTGTCACACCGAGAGATACGGTGATGTATCAGTTGAGCACAACCGTGAAATTCTCGGATGAAGTTTCTGTTTCGAGACCTAAAGAAGAATCGGAATCGCCGATCATTTTTTGACTGAGCAATCTGAAAACGAAAACACCTCTCGGCAATCAGCCGGAGGTGTTTTTGTTTTTAAGTTACAGATTTTGGATTAGTGGTGATAAAAACTGTAAAATGAGGACTTGGTAGTTTTTATCCCACTTTCTTAAACAAGTGTATAACCCTTGAGGCAGGCATATAAGCGCCAAGCGGATTGCTCTCGCCTTGATAAAACTTCTGCTGATTTTTCTTGACATTCGCCTCAGATGGTGTTATACTTGACTTAGTTAATGAGCCAACGGTGTTATCCACCCCAAGCAATTGGAGCGAGGAAGGTCTGATAGCAATGTTGGCTCTTTCTATATCTTTATATCTTATCTTACTGCTTTTTATAAGGTTGTCTAAATCGTCTTTTCCGTAAATGCTCGGTATGATATTGTATTTACCCTTTGTCGGTTTTATAATTGCAACAACCGTATCACCGTTTTTATCAACAGCGTTCAAAATAGAAACGAGGCTTCCCTTATTCGTTTTTGAATCAAGCACAGCAATCGGATCAAAAATATATTCCGGTAATTCTTCTAAAACATCTAACGGAACATCGTGCTTTCCTATATTTGCTTTTTTAATTGTTTTGTTTGATATACCCATTGGTTTATCATCTAACCCAAGCATTTTATATACTTCTGGCGTTCTTTCAGAAATTTGTAATATAGTATTTTCGCCGACTTCACCTCTGATTGTTTTTCTAAAAATACTTCTAAATTGGCTAATATCCTTAACTAAAGGCTTAAATAAATTCTTTACACTGTCCACCACACCGCTCTGATAATAAATATCCGGATTGTCTTTACTAAACGTGCCTCTGTTTGATGTGGATTTGATTTGCTCAGGCTCAAAGGCAACGTATTCATTTATAGGATAATCTCTGCCAAAAGATGTTCTATCCGTGCATATTATTCCATCATATCCTTTATTTTTTATAACATTCGTTAAATTATCTTCTGAGAAAATACGATTCACAACATGCCACTTGCTATTGCTGTAATAATTTTTCCATCCTTCAATTTCGTCTTTAGATATTCCTAATTCGTTTTCAAAAACATTATACGCATTATCTTCATCCAAAAATAGCGGATTTTCCAAAGATAAATACACATCCACCCTATACTTTCCATAATCCTCTGCGGCATCCGTGTTGTTTGAGAAATAAAAACCATCGCCGAGAGTCTTGCCGTTGCTCTCAAAATCTGTGCTAAACACGCTAAACCTTGCGTTTGTTCCATGATAAACGACCTTTGGCCGACCTTGTTCATCAACAACCTTACTATCACCAAACCAGTTATAGAAGTTCCTTAACGCCTCAGCGGATATGGCTATACGCTCACCGTTTGAGTTATAAACGGTTTTCTGCACGCCGTTAATGTCGATTGTCTCACCCTCATAAGCCGGATATTGCTCATCAAGCCTTGCGTTTTCTTCGGCAAGTTTCAGGCTTTCTTGAAAGAACGGTATTGTTTCAAAATCCTCGTTTTGTTCAGCCTGCACACGTTGTGCGCTATATTCTTCAACTGCTTGACCGTATGCACGCTTAACTTCGGCGTCATACGCGTCCTGATATACTTTATCGATATTTAAAGACATTTCATAAAATCCTTATTAAGTTAATACGCTGTTTGCAGGATTTATCAAAATAAGGCCGCTCGTTATTTAGGGTTCGCTAAGCAAATAAGGCCTGAACGAGAGGGTTTCTCAAAAACCTAATTGTATTATAGCAAATCAACGATTCGCTTGTCAAATTTCCAAGCACATGTAAAAAAACACCTCTTGTTTTAGCAAGAGGTGTTTTTGTTTTTAGGTTAATTACAGATTTTTGATGATTTCAACAAAGAGTTTGACACCAAAGCCTGAGGCGCCTTTGGGGGTTAAAGGTCTGCCTTTTGTTTCTTTATCCATACCTGCAATATCGAGGTGTGCCCATTTGACACCTTTTTGAATAAATCTTTGTAAGAAGCAAGCTGCCGTAACGGAGCCGGCATTTCGCGACTCGCTGATGTTTTTCATGTCGGCGATGTCAGAATCCATCATTTTATTATATGCGGCATTTAAGGGGAGTTGCCATACTTCTTCACCTGATGATGTGCCGGCTTTTTTGATTTTTTCAATAAAGTTTTGGTCGTTGCCCATCACACCTGCCATTTCTGTGCCGAGGGCAACCAAAATAGCGCCAGTGAGGGTTGCAATATCAATCACTTTTTTGACGCCGTATTGAGATTGGATATACCACAAGCAATCGGCTAAGACCAATCTGCCTTCAGCATCGGTGTTTAAAATTTCAACGGTTTGACCTGACATTGATGTGACAATATCTCCGGGGCGCGTTGCTGTGCCGGAAGGCATATTTTCAACAAGACCGACAACACCGACGACATTGACGGGTAATTTTTGCAATGCAATTACCTTTAAGGCGCCGA
Source organism: uncultured Rhodospirillaceae bacterium (assembly GCA_900313355.1). GTDB lineage: Bacteria > Pseudomonadota > Alphaproteobacteria > RF32 > CAG-239 > UBA1254. Next base: position 1,812 of record OMQZ01000160.1, on the reverse strand, counting down.
CAACGGCAGCGGCACCTGCCATGTCTTGTTTCATATCCCACATACCGTTTCCGGGTTTTAAGGAAATGCCGCCGGAGTCAAAGGTTACGCCTTTTCCAACCAAACCTAAATCAAAGTTTTCATTTTGTTTATTGCCTATCCATTTGATGACGGCAACACGCGGCGGATTGGCAGAGCCTTGTGCAACCGATAAGGCTAAATTAAAGCCGTTTGATTTCATGCGTTTTTCATCTAAGATTTCAACATCAAGACCTAAATAACCCAAACGTCTGATGTCATCTGACATATCAATCGGTGTCATGTTGTTTGAGGGCTCGTTTGTGAGATCTCTGGCATAGCGAACACCGTTTGCAAGGGCTGCATAAGGGATGTATTCTTTGGCGGAGAGGTCTTTGGCTTTGAAATAAACCGTTTCAAGTTTCGAAAAATCTTTTTCTTCACGTTTTGTGAGGTATTTATCAAAAGAATATGAACCGAGTTCGATACCTAAAGCCATTTCGTATGAAGCTGTTTTCGAAAATTCTTTAGGCATAATGATTCGGGCTTGTTTTTCAGCTTTCAGGTGTTTGTATATTTTTCCGCCCAACAGTTGATAATTCTTTCCATTTTTAAGGTCTGTGATAACTGCGATAATTTTATGTTTTGGTGTATTGAGTTCAATAATATCACCATTTTTTGGGGATTGCTGACGGACATAATGTGCAACCGTTTCAGCTTCATCTTCTTTCAAATATTTCGTGAGCGTTTCTGTGTTTGGTTTTGAGGTTGTGAAAATCACTGTGGCAACAGAGCCCGCACTTCGTTGGTTGTCAAAAATATATTCTACCATTTTATTCTCCTATATTCGTTTTTTGCATATTATAATCTCTATTTTCTAAAAATATGTTACTTTTTGAAAAAAAATAGCTTGCTTTAAATCGTATTTTCGTGTATACCTTTGGACAAAATTAAAAAGGTAAGATAAATGGCTCCCAAAGGCAGTAAATACGCACGTAAACACAGAATTGAGGAAAACACCAGAGCAGAGGAAGAAGAAAAAGAAATTGCTCAGTTTCCCTATATGGCTGTTTTATATCATAAAGACGAATATATAGATGATTTTTACAACCTTTCTGTTGAAGATGCCGGTAAGGCATATGAGCTTTTGGCAAAAATGGCAAATGAAACATCTAAGAGTAAAACCCTGTTTAAGCGAACGGCTGAAAAAAAACTGGATGATATTTTATCTGCCGCCGGTTTCAAGATTGCTCAGCATGACGGGAATTTTTTGCATAAACAGGAAGTTTTGACCATAAGAATGGATTTTTACGGCACGATTGATCGTTTAAAAGAAGGATTGCGCTCGCGTGAGCTCAGTCCTTATTATTTGCATCTGCTTTCTCATCCGTTGCAAAAAAGACCGAAAACGATTGAATATGATTTTGAAAGTTCACCTTCGTGGAAGCTTTTTTCAAGATTTCAAAGTTTTCGCCGAATTGAAAAAAATTTAAAAACCTATTTAATTAAGCGTAAAATTGATCCGCAGATTTTGCAACTTATGACACCGCGTGATTTTTCAGATTTGGTTGTTCTCTCGTTCCAAAAAACACCGAATGAACAAAAAGTTACTTTTGAAAAAGATATTACGGTGAGAAATGAATTTGTGCGTGATTTGGCACAAAAACAAGGCGATCAGATGGCTGATATGCTCTTAAAACAAGGTTGGGATGAACGTTATGTAAATTCTATGCTCAATATGATGAGAAGGTTTGGCAAATATAATTCATCAAAGCTTGTCATTACGGAAATGTATTTTACCGAGCGTGTTCTTGC
>OMQZ01000157.1 GCA_900313355.1 uncultured Rhodospirillaceae bacterium | reverse complement strand
GTACAGCAATAAAAACGCATAAAAGATTTTTTAAGTTAAATATTGAATTAAAACATAGCTTAATTATTTAAACCTCGAGTTTGATAAACGAAAGGTTTAAGAAAATGAAAAAAGCGATTTATGGTGCGGTTATCGTCATTTCTATTGTTTTAGTATTTGCATTCGGACTTCACCTTGTCATAAAAAAAGATAGACACATCATTCAAACCTCAAAGCCTTTAATAGAGCTTCATGCCTTGTCTGTTGTGCCTCAAGACACAACGGTTACACAAAAATATATCGGTTATGTCAGCCCTATCCACGAAGCCTTTGTTCAGCCTTTTATCAGCGGATTTATTGAAAAGATTTATGTCAAAGGCGGTGAACACGTTAAAAAGGGTGATATATTGGTTGTCTTAAAACAAGACGAATATGACGCGGCGCTCAAAAGTGCTTATGCGAACATTATAAAAGCCAAAGCGGATTTTCAAAACAAACAATCATATTTTGAACGCATTCAAAAAGCCGAAAAATCTGTTTCGGCATCTGAATTGGAAAATGCCGAGGCGGCATATTTATCAGCTCTTGCAACATTAGAAGAGGCAAATGCAAATTACCAAACGGCACAAGTAAATTATGATTATACGATCATTCGAGCACCGATTACAGGAGTTGTGGGAGATGTTTCTTTAACCGAAGGAAACTATGTTTCGCCAAACGGTCAAGCGCTCTTAAATATTGTTCAGTTTAATCCGATCAGAGTCGTTTTTTCAATTTCAGATACAGAATATTTAAGCCAGTTGCAAAAAGAATCTTTATTTAATGATGAAAAGATCAGGCTTTCTCTGCCGAACGGCGAAATCTTTAAAAACACCGGCACATTTCAATATACGGGCAACACACTGGATAGAGCCACAAATTCAATGGCTGTTTATGCTGATTTTAAAAACATCGGTAAAACATTAACACCAAACACATATGTAACGGTGTTGCTTGAAAAAACAATCAAAGACGCAATTTTGCTTGCCAAAGACAATGTCATTTTAGAAAATGACGGAAATTTTGTTTATGTGATAAGAAAAGGGGTATTGAACAAAGTTCCGGTTGAAATTTTATCAGCTGAAAATAACAATTTTATCTTAAAAAACGTGTTTGAAAAAAATGATGAAATTGTCACGGATCAGGTTTTTCCTGAATACTTAAACGAAAAAGTCAGCGCAAAAACGGGAGCCTGAAAAAATGTTTTCAAAGTTTTTTATTGACCATCCGCGTTTTGCTGTCGTTGTTTCGCTTGTGCTTGTTTTGCTCGGGCTTTTGGCGCTTGCTGTTTTGCCGGTTTCGCAATACCCCGAAATCACACCGCCGCAAATTTCACTCAAAACGACTTATCCGGGGGCAAACTCAAAGGTTTTGGTTGATACGGTAGCCACCCCGATTGAAAACAAGGTCAACGGTGTTGAAAATATGCTTTATATGTCATCAACCTCTGATGATGGTGGAAATTATAATTTGACAGTAACATTCAATGTGGGCGCAAATCCTGATATTTCACAGGTCAAAGTGCAAAACAGGCTTCAACAGGTGATGTCTGAATTGCCGCCGATTGTGACCGAACAAGGTGTCGATATAGCAACGCGAAACCCGAATATTTTGGGATTTTTGGTTCTTCGTTCGCCGAAAAATACTTATTCGGGATTATACTTGAGCAATTATGCTTATGAAAACATCAAAAACCCGATTGCGCGCGTGAAAGGCATTGGTGACGTTCAGATATTCGGACCTCAATATGCGATGCGCATATGGCTCGATAGCGATAAAATTCACGCCTTAGGTTTAGATTCGAGCCACATCATCAACGCTGTTAAAACACAAAATGTGCAAGCCTCTGTAGGCAGTATCGGCGCTTCTCCGGCAAACAAAGATAACACCATGGTTTTAGCTTTAACGGCAAAAGGGCTGTTACAAAGCGCTGAAGACTTTGAAAACATTGTGGTGGCAACTTCTCAAAACGGCGGATTGATACGTTTAAAAGACGTTGCAAAAGTCGAACTCGGCGCCGATTCGTACGGTATAGAATCAAGTTTTAAAAATGCGCCGGGGGTGATTATTGCCTTAAATCAAACGCCGAATTCCAACTCGCTTGATATTATGAAACGTATCAGAAAAGAAGTTGCCGAAATCTCAAAAAGTTTTCCCGATGATATGGTTTTAGAGGTTGCCTACGATTCAACAGCTTATGTTTCAGCCTCAATAAAGGGCATCGTTGAAACGCTTATTATCACATTTTTGCTTGTTGCGCTTGTAACATATGTGTTTTTGCAAAAACTTAAAACAACACTTATTCCGCTTTTTACAATTCCTGTTTCTTTGATTGCAACATTTATTGTCGTTTATATGTTAGGGTTTGATATCAATATTTTGACCTTGTTTGCGTTCATCTTAGCCATTGGTTTGGTGGTTGATGATGCGATTATTGTGGTTGAACGTGTGGAATATTTAATGGAGCGTGAAAACTTGAATGCTTATGAGGCATCTGTCAAAGCTATGTCCCAGATTTCAAGCGCGATCGTGGCAACAACTTTTGTGCTCTTGTCGATTTTTATTCCGGTCGGCTTGATGGCCGGCATCACGGGAAAGATTTATCAGCAGTTTGCGGTGGCGATTGCAACGTCGGTTATTTTCTCGGCCGTCAATGCACTGACTTTGTCGCCGGCTTTGTGTGCCATATTCTTAAAAAATGCAAACGAGAAAAAGGAGAGCAGATTTTTTGAAAAATTTAATCAAATGTTGAAATGGAGCGAAAATAAATATATCTCGAGCGTAACATTTTTTTCTTCGCGCTTATGGCTAACGGCTCTGACGGTGATAGGCGCAATTTTTCTGATTTTCCTTGGCTTTAAGTTGACGCCGGCCTCTTTTTTGCCCGAAGAAGATCAGGGAATTATTTTTGCCAACGTTCAATTGCCAAACACTGCACCATTAAACCAAACCGAAGATGTGATGAGAAATCTGTCAGAAAAAGCAATGAAAACAGATGGTGTCGATTTCGTAGTTACGGTTGCGGGATACAGCTTGCTCGGCGGACAAGGTGAAAATGTGGCGCTCGGTGTGATAGGTCTTAAAAACTGGAGCGAGCGAAAAAGCAAAGATTTATCATCAGAGGCTATCACTTTAAGGCTGGCAAAAGAGTTTCAAAGCAAATCAAAAGCAGAAATCAATTTTTTTGCGCCGCCGGCTATTCCCGGCATCGGTCAGGCCGGCGGATTGTCATTTGAGCTCTTAGCCTTAGACGGGAGTACCACACCAAAAGAGCTCTATGATAATTTGGCGCTTTTCTTGCAAAAACTCAACGCGTTGCCCGAAATTGCTTATGCCTTTTCGACTTACACGGCAGACACACCGCATGTTTATCTTGATATTGACCGCACAAAGCTTGAAAGTTTTGATGTGCCTGTTTCGGCATTGTTTGAAACTTTGCAAAATAATTTAGGCTCAAGATATATCAACAACATGACCTTAAACGGGCAGGTCAACAAGGTCATTATTCAGGCTGATTTTGATTATCGTCAAAGTTTTGAAAACATTGAAAATCTCTATGTCACATCAAACAAAGGTGAACAAATAAAGCTTAAAAGCTTTGCACGGCTCAAAACAGAGGTGAGCCCGAAAATTATCTCTCGCTACGATTTATATAGTGCAGCAGCCATCACGGCTCAAAGTAAACCAAACGTTTCAAGCGGCACGGCAATAGACAAGATTGTCAAAACGGCAGGCGAGATTTTACCAAAAACATTTAAAATCTCATGGACAGGTTTGTCGCTTCAGGAAGTTGAAGCCAGAGGGCTTGCCGGCATTTTGATTTCAATGGCGCTTGTGTTTTGCTATTTGTTTTTGGTGGCGCTTTATGAGAGCTGGATGCTTGCTTTTGCGGTGATGTTTTCAACGGTTTTTGCGATTTTAGGCGCTTTTGCGGGCTTGCATATTATGGGGCATTCTTTAAGTATTTATGCGCAATTGGGGCTGATTATGCTCATAGGCTTAGCGGCAAAAAATGCCATTTTAATTGTGGAGTTTACCAATAACTATCGAAAGGCGGGTTATTCGATTCTAAAAGCTTCCGAAAAAGGCGCGGGCGAAAGATTCAGAGCGGTTTTAATGACAGCCTTAACGTTTATTTTGGGTATTTTTCCGATGCTGATTGTCAAAGGCGCCGGCGCAGCCTCACAACACGCTATCGGTACATCAGTCTTTTTTGGGATGATTGCGGCAACTTTTATCGGCATTATCTTTATTCCGGCTCTGTTTGCCCTTTTTGAAACCATAAAAGAAAAGAAAGGCTATCATCAGGAGAAAAAAGATGCGTAAGATTATTGTTTTCTGTCTTATGTTTATGGCTTCTTGCACGGTTGGTCCCGATTTTGAAAGAAGAGATGTTTATCAAGATCGGCAAATTGCTGAGAGCCTTCAACTCACGGGAAAAGATTTGAAAATAGATCCGTGTTGGTATCAAGATTTCAAAGATGAGAGCTTAAATGTGTTGATAAAAAAAAGCCTTTCAAACAACAGCTCTGTTTTAAGCGCTATTGAGCGGTTAAAACAAGCGCGGACATCGGTTAAAATCGCAAGAGCCGAATATTTGCCGAAATTAAACACTTCGGCAGGTTATGACTATATGAAACCGAGCGACAACATCGGCCTTGCTGCCGACACAAACTATTTTTCTTTGGGCTTTGATGCCAATTGGGAGATAGATATTTGGGGCGCTGGCAGGCGCTTAAATGAAAAGACGACGGCACAGTTTTGGCAAAACTATTATAGTTTACAAAACATCAAAGCCTTGATTGTGGCTGAAACGGCAAACACTTATTTTGCGCTTAAAACGGCTCAGGAAAAATGGCGCATTTCAAAAGAAAATCTTGCCTTGCAACAAGATATTTTTAAAACGGTTGAAGCAAAATATCAGGCAGGTTTGGCTGACATTGCAAGCTTTCATCAAAGCAAATATGTCCTCAACAAAACAAAAGCTTTAATTCCGGCTCTAGAGGCTCAAATCAAAGCCTATCAAACAGCGCTTGCCGTTCTTGCGGGGGTTTTGCCCGATCAACTGAATGTCGATTTAAGCATAAATAAAAATAACCCGATTAAAAAAGCCTATCAATATGATATGAAAAAGCTTTTTGATTTGCCCTCAAATATTATCCGCACGCGCGCGGATGTAAAAGCAGCCGAAAAGGCGATGGTGGCGCAAAATGCTTCGATCGGGCAGGCTATTGCGGCCGTTTATCCGAACATATCGATTTCGGGGCTTTTGGGGTTGCAGTCAAGCGCCGGTTCAAAACTTTTCAAATCATCAAGCAAGGCATATGGCTACGAGCCCTCCCTTGTTCAGCCGATTTTTCATTTCGGACAGCTTAAAAACCAAATTGAACTGGAGCGCGAAAAAATGGAAGAAACATATCAAAACTATCGGCAAATATTGCTTGGCGCTGTCAAAGAACTTGCCGATTCGCTTACAAATTTGCAAAAAGAATATCAAACAAATCGCGCCTCTCAAAACGCGGCACATAGTATGAGACAAGCGTTTCAATCTATGAAAGAAAAATATGAAAGCGGGCTGATTGAATATGCTGCGCTTTTAGAAGTTCAGCAGGATTTACTTGAAGCCGAAACGGATTTGGCACAGTCAAACGGCGCGATATATCAAAAAATCATCGCTTTTTATAAGGCAACCGGCGGCGG
>OMQZ01000105.1 GCA_900313355.1 uncultured Rhodospirillaceae bacterium | reverse complement strand
CGTGTTTTAACCCATCCTTTGATTAAAACCTTGTCTTTTGTTGTGGTTGAGCTCAATAAATCTTCGATTTTTGAACGTTTTAACATAGCTTAAATATCCTTTTTCTTTATGTCATTTTTTAAAACTTTATGCACTATACATCAACAAAGTTTGAAAGTCTAGCGTTGACAACAAAAATTTTTTTTGTATATTATAAGTTATCTTTTTTCATTTCTTTTAAGAGGAGTTCTATTTATGAAAAAAACAATTGCTCTTTTAGGCTTTACCGCTCTTTTGACAGCTTGTCAAGCCGACATTAATTCCAATCAATACGGCACGAGTTCTGTCGGCAGAGCTGCTGCTGCAAGTCCTTGTTCTGTGATCAGCGTCCGTCAGGTCAGCGTTAAATCCGACAACAATGCCGGTATGCTCTTGGGTGCGATTGCCGGCGGTGTCGGCGGTTATGCCATTGGAAGCGGCAAAACAGCTCACAATTTAGGTGCTATCGGCGGTGCTGCGTTAGGCGGATACGCAGGCGATAAAGCACAAGGTGCGCTCTCTTATCAAACAGGTTATGAATATGTCGTTCGTTTAGACAACGGGCAGGTTATGACCTTAACACAAGGCACCGATGTTTTGCTTTCACCGGGTCAAAGATGCATGATTTTGATGGGTAACCCCTCTCGCTTAATCGGTTACTAAATTTCAGACTATTTTATCAACCCCGCTTTTTTCAAGCGGGGTTTTTGTTTTTTATCTCAAATCTTTCATTTTTTACTTGAAGAATCAATTTTATCAGTATAAATTAGCGCCAACTTGAAAAAGTTTTTATTTAATTTTGGCCTTAATACCGCCTTTTTGACGGTGTTTTGGGCTGTGTGTTTAACTAACTTGCTACAAAGGAGCAATAATAACCATGAGTAAATGGGTTTATAAATTTGGTAATGGCAGCGCTGAAGGCGACGCTTCCATGAGAAATCTTTTGGGCGGTAAGGGTGCAAACTTGGCTGAAATGAATAAAGTCGGCCTTCCTGTTCCTCCCGGATTTACCGTTACAACAGAAGTCTGCACATACTACTATGCAAACAACAATACATATCCGTCTGATTTGAAAGATCAGGTTCGCGAAGCCGTTAAGGGTGTTGAAAGCATTATGGGCAAGAAATTCGCTGACGAACAAAATCCGCTTTTGTTCTCAGTGCGTTCAGGAGCCCGTGTTTCAATGCCTGGTATGATGGATACGGTATTAAACCTCGGTTTAAATGATCAAACAGTTAAAGCTTTGGCAAAAGCATCAGGATCTGAAAGATTTGCTTACGACTCTTATCGTCGTTTCCTTCAAATGTTCTCAGACGTTGTTTTGGGTGCAGATTTAGATTTGTATGAAGAAGCATTAGAGAATATGAAAAAGGCTCATGGCTATAAATCTGATACAGACTTAACAGCTGACGATTTGAAAGAGCTTGTTGCTCAATATAAAGCAATCGGAGAAAAAATCGGCAAAGTCGTTCCTCAAGATCCTTGGGAGCAACTCTGGGCTGGTATCGGCGCCGTGTTCGGTTCTTGGATGTCAGCTCGTGCCATCACATACCGTAAATTAAACAACATTCCGGGCGACTGGGGTACAGCCGTTAACGTTCAAACGATGGTGTTTGGTAATGCCGGCGATGATTGCGCAACAGGTGTTTGCTTCTCTCGTGACCCTGCAACCGGTGAAAACAGATATTACGGTGAATACCTTGTTAACGCTCAAGGCGAAGACGTTGTTGCCGGTATCCGCACACCTCAACCGATGGGCTCAATCGGCGACGGCACATCCTTGGAAGAAAGATGGCCTCACCTTTATAAAGAGCTTGTGGATGCTCGTAACAACTTGGAAGCTCACTACAAAGAAATGCAAGATATGGAATTTACGATTGAGCATGGCAAGCTTTGGATGCTCCAATGCCGTAACGGTAAGAGAACAGCTGCTGCTGCCGTTCGTATGGCTGTTGAAATGGTTGAAGAAGGATTGCTCAATCATGAAGAAGCTATTATGCGCGTCGGTGCCGACCAATTAGACCAATTGTTGCACCCGATGCTTGATCCGAAAGCTAAGAAAAACGTTATTGCAACAGGTTTGCCTGCTTCTCCTGGTGCGGCTGTCGGTCGTGCTGTATTCAGCGCAGAAGATGCTGAAGCATGGGCTGCCAAAGGCGAAAAAGTTATCTTGATCAGAAACGAAACGTCTCCTGAAGACATCGGCGGTATGCACGCGTCTCAAGGTGTGATTACAGCCCGCGGCGGTATGACATCTCACGCAGCCGTTGTTGCTCGTGGTATGGGTACTTGCTGCGTATCAGGTTGCG
>OMQZ01000156.1 GCA_900313355.1 uncultured Rhodospirillaceae bacterium | reverse complement strand
GTTTTGTTCCAAACAATCACGGAAAAATATACCAAAAAAGGAACAAAAAAGAGGTCTTAAATGACCTCTTTTTTTATCTTCACAAAAGATATCAGCTCAAAAAAAAGCAACCTTTCGGTTGCTTTTTTTTCTTAAAATTCGTGAGTGTCGGAAGCGCGCCCGCCCAGAGCCTCAAGGGCGGCCGCCGTACGATCTTTTTCAACTTGGCGTTCAGTTTGTCTTTGTTCTTTTTCGCGATATTTTGAAATAACAACGCCCTCATTTGTTAAACAAAGACGATAGTCATCTTTTGTTAAGAGAGGTTTATTCTGTTGTTGACGCTTACTGTCAATAGAGCGAAGATAAAGCAACTCTTTAAGAGCGGTATTTTCCAATAAAGTTTTACGTCCCGCACGTTTTTCTTTGGCAATTTCCTTATTGTTTATATACTTTTTAGCAGCATCTGAAGAAACAAAGTTATCATACGCCTCCTTTTCAATAGGACGCATTGAAACTCTTAATTTCATAATTTCGATTTTTTCGTCTTTATGATCGCCGCCTTCCCAATTTTTGCTTTCAACATAATCTTTTTGAGAAACCAAATGTCCGTCATTCGGATCAAACATTAAACCAGCCATTTCAAACTCCTTTTATAAAATTAGCAGATACCTTATTTATAACATTATTTGTCCAAAATAACAAGCATAATTTTTAAAAAAAGATATTATGAACAGATTAAAAAAAAGATTGGATTTTTTGATTTCAATTAAATAATATGGGCATATATCAAGTTATGTTATATAAAGGACAAAGATTATGGTTAATATGTATAAAGGCGCTTTAATGTCTGTTTTAACGGTTTTCTTATGGGCCGTATCAAACATTTTCTTGCGTTACAGTTTGTTGGAACACGGTTGCAATCAATTTGCCATTGCGTGCTCAAATGTTTTGTTCAGCGGTTTGGCGTTAATTGTTATCGGAGGACGGAACACAAACGTTAAAGAGATTGTGACGAACTACCAAACATGGGTATTTGGGGCTCTCCAGATTTTCAGAAATCTTTTTATGCTGATGGCCTTTGTATATATTTCTTCAACTCAAGCAAATCTTTTAGGCAACGTTGAAATCATCTTTTCTGTTTTGCTTGCATGGATGATTTTCAAACGTCGACCGGGGTCGATTGACTTTGTGGCAATGGTGTTTATCTTGTTCGGCTGTTTTATTTTAGTGGCAGACTTGCCTCTGGATACGGCAGTTAAGGCGGTTATTTTTGTCGTTATCTCGGCTTTGTTAAACAATGCGAGAACGATTTTTGCCGAAGTTCACCATGACAACAAAGCAAACATGAGCATTCGCGACAGATTGAGCTTTACGGGCTGGGTCTTATTTGTCAGCGCAATCACATTAATGATTGTTTCGGCACTTTTAGGTGCAATCGTTATGTTCTTGCCTGAAAGCTTTTTGAACACCTTTAGGTTCTTAAAATTGTTGCCGACACCGATGGAATATATTGCGCCGAACAACTTAATCTGCGGTTTTATCAACGGTGTTTTGATTTATGCGGCTTCAATGTATTGCTATTTGTATGCGGTCAGTTTATCAAACAGCGAATATTTTATGATGTTCCGCTCGGCTCAAGCTTTGTTTACATATTTCGTTGAAGTGGTTGCGGGGGCCTTTGCTTTGCTTCCGAAGCTTTCGTTTTCATCAATTGACTGGTTCGCTGCCGTCACGATTATGCTAAGCTCGGCGTGCATGGTTTTGATGCGCACAAAACGCGGACAAATGCTTCAGTCAATGATCAATCAAGCTTTTAAGAAATAAGAAAAAAGCCTCTCGTTTGAGAGGCTTTCTTGTTTTTACGGAAGAAGTGGTGACCAAGCAGGGTCAGAAGCCTCAGCAGGTGTCACAACCATTCGCTCGTTATAACCTGTTACGTCAATAGTGTAAAGTTTAACCGGTGCAGAACGGCTGCCGGAACCGCGCTCTTGTTTGAAGAACATCAACACACGACCGTTCGGCGACCATGTCGGTCCTTCAACAAGCCAACCGCTGGCCAAAACGCGTTCACCTGTTCCGTCAGGATGCATCACACCGATATAGAACTCACCGCCTGACATTTTCGTAAAAGCGATATAATCGCCTCTCGGAGACCAAACCGGTGTGGCATATTTGCCTTTTCCGAAGCTGATGCGTTCGACATTTTCACCATCTGCATCCATCACATAAAGTTGTTGATTTCCGCCCCTATCAGAGTTGAAAACGATTTTTGAACCGTCAGGCGAATAAGAAGGCGAAGTGTCAATAGCCGGATGTTTCGTTAATTGACGAGTTGATTTACGTCTTAAATCCATTTCATAAATTTCGGTGTTTCCTTTGGCTGCAAAGGATAGCAAAACTTTAGAACTGTCAGGCGAAAAGACAGGCGCAAAAGTCATTCCGGGAAAATTCCCCAAAAGCTCTTGTTTGCCCGATTCGATATCTAAGATATAAACTTTCGGCGTTAAGCCCGAAAATGAAATATAAGTTACTTTTTGCATATTCGGTGAAAAACGCGGCGTTAAAGCCATTGCGGCACCTGAGGTTAAAAACTTGTGGTTTTCACCGTCCTGATCCATAATCGCCAAACGTTTAATACGTTTTGTGGCCGGTCCGCTTTCTGAAACATAAACAATACGCGTGTCAAAATAGCCCTTATCACCGGTCAGGCGCTCATAGATATCGTCAGCAATAATATGGGAAATACGGCGCCAGTTGTCTTTTGTGGTTGTATAAGACTGTCCTTGAAGCTGGTCGCCCGTAAAAGCGTCCCAAAGGCGGAATTCGACTTTGAGTTGACCGCTTTCGGTTTCTGAGACGGCACTTTGAACAAGAGCTTGAGCTTTAATGGCGCGCCAATCGTTAAAATTCGGGCGTTGGTCGATAGAGCTCAAATCTTCGATATAGCTGTTTTCATCAATGATTCTAAACAAGCCGCTTCGCTCCAAATCAGCCAAAATAACGCCTCTGATTTTTGAAGCATAACTGCCAACCCCGAAAAGTTGTCCCAAGGGGTTTGTGTGAGTAATCATGCGAGGCATGGCAATCGGCATCGGATTGCGCATTGCCCCGTTAACGTCGATTTCAAGTTCGGCATGCACGGGCATTGCAAAAATGCACAATAAAGCAAAAAGGAAATGTTTAATTTTCATGGCGTATCCTTTAAAAAAAAATTACAATTAAGCGGAGTTTAAAACAATATTCTTAAGATTCAATTAGCGTTTGACATTTTTTTATTTTTATTTATGCTTGAGTCAGGAAAAATTCAATGGAAATAAAAGAATTTAAACAACATCTGAAACCTTATGGTGCACTGATAGGATTTGATTTCGGAACCAAAAGATTGGGCGTTGCGGTGTCGGATACGATGCGCATGGTTGCAACTTCGTATAAGATTATTGAACGTACGGGTTTTAAAAAAGATATTGAAGAAATAAAACGTATTGTCAAAGAAAAAGAGGTCTGCGGAATTGTTTACGGTCTGCCAAAACAAATGGACGGGCAGGAGGGCGAAACGGCAGAGCTGACACGCCAATTTGCCTTAAAAGTTGAAAAAGAGATTGATTTGCCATATATGTTTTGGGACGAGCGCCTGTCTTCAAAAGCTGTTGAAAGCTTTCTGGTCAAAGAAGCTGATCTTTCACGTGCGAAAAGAAAAAAAGTTTTAGATGCTTCAGCCGCCGCCTACATTTTGCAAGGTGCGCTCGATGCCATGTCAAGAATATAAAAAAAGCACCAGATAAGGTGCTTTTTTTAAGTGAGGAAAAACTACTTCTGTTTGTCTTTCAGTTTTTTAGCAATAAGAGCTTTTTCAAGTTTTGAGGCTTTTTTCAAAATGACGGGTTTGCCCTGTTTTGCACTCAATTTTTCTTCTTTGGCTATTCGGCTCTCTGCAATTTTCTTCAAAGCTTTACGCTTTTGGGTAACATCTGCTCCGTTTTTATAGTATCGAGCTTCAGGTGAAGTAGTCACGCCTGTGAATCCGCGTTTTGTTATAACGCCTTTTGCAAAACCGCCTCTTGCATCATCAAGCTTACTTACAATAAGTAATAAGCTTGATACAGATAGATAACATTCGCCTGTTTTTACATCATAAAATTGTTCAAACGGATCCCTATAGATGAAAGATTTATCGACACCTTGTTTTTGAAGCTCACGCTCCTTTAATAATTCTTTCATAAATAAATAGCTTTTACTGCGTTTTTCAGACAAGTCAATTGGGTAACCACAGGATAATACATCAATTAAATCTTGTTTAATCTTTTTTGCTTTTTCAGGGTTTTGATTTATCCAAAAACGCTTTCCACGATCCTCAAATGGACCATCCAATCGTGTTTCAGCGTATCCATTCTTAGCTTCATAGTATGATTCGGCAACGCGTTCAAAATCAAAACACCCCACATCAAAACCTTGTTCAACAAGTGTATCAAACACTTTTTTATCACAAGTTCCTCCTTCTAAATCATAAGAAATATCATGATCTTTTGCAAACTTATCCCATTTTCTGGCATCTTCCGGGTGATCAAGAATAGTTTCTCGAATACTAAATTTTATATCTTTACAGTATTTATCGTCGGCTAAAACTTGTCGCATATCATCGATTATAATTTCAGCCATTTCTGTTGAAGGAAAGGAAAAAAAATGCAAAGAATATGTTTGTTCTCTTTCAACATTTTGTTGCAACAAATTTTTGACTTCCTCAATTTGATTTTCTTCAATAGCATGAGGAAATCTTTTTTCCATCTCATTTTTTTTTACACGTTCGGCATAGGCTATGCGTCTTTTTTCCTCAGCTTTGCGTTTAGCTTCGGCTTCTTGATCAAGCTGTGCCTGCAAATTATTCAATACTTTATCTAAATCCTTACTCATTTTTTTGTCCCTTCATTTTATTTTGAACCTTAAATCGTAAAGAAAAAAATTCTTATCATTTTATATATCATAATTTCATTTTTTTGTCAAATATATTTTTAAAATACTGGCAAATCAACAAAATACTCAAAACCATTCTAATCAAAAATTTCTTTAAGAATTGTAAAAAAATAAGGATCCTTTTTTCTTTACGCACTCAAATGACAATAAAACTGTGAAGTAATGGCAGTTTATTGTTTTTTTTGGTTCAAAAATATGTATACTGCGCCTTATGAAGAAACTAACCAGATATATTTCGGGTCAGATTACGAGCGGTTTTTTGCTTGTGGTCTTTTCTTTGCTGTCTATGCTCTGGTTGACGCAATCGCTTCGTTTTGTTGAAATGGTAACAAACAAGGGTTTGCCTTTAAGGCTCTTTATTCAGTTAACAACGCTTTTAATGCCGCAGCTTTTTTGTGTTTTATCGCCGATTGCGCTTTTTACGGCAGTTTTGTTTGTTTATAACAGATTGCTCGCAGACAGAGAGCTTGTGATTATGCAGGCATCCGGCATCAGCCCTTTAAGAAATGCCGTTCCGGCTGTTGTGATGGGCTTGTTGCTTTCTTTTTTCAGCATTTACGTTCAAAATTGGGGGATTCCGAAAGCAGAAGGCGCTTTTCGCCGTTTAGAGTGGGAAGTTAAGAATAATATTTCGCATTTGATGTTTCGTGAGGGCGAGTTCACAACATTAAAAGAAGGAATGACTGTTTTTATGACAAAGCATGAAGATGACGGATCGGTGTCTGGTATTTTACTTGTTGATGAAACAAAGCCGAAATTGAAAGTAACACTTTCGGCTGAAAAGGGGCGGATTATTTATCAAGACGAACATCCTCATATATTTTTGGTTAATGGCTCGCGTCAAGAACTGGATGTCGAAAGCGGTCGTTTTTCCTCTCTTAATTTTTCAAGATATTCTCTCGATTTGGGCAGTTTTGGAAAAGGCGGTTTGAAAGAACCTTCGGTGCGTGAAAAATCGCTTGGCGAACTTTTAGGAGCAAATAAAAATGAAAAACTTTCAAAAGCGGACAAGCGAAAATATATTGTTGAAGGCAACAGAAGAATTACAACGCCGTGGTATAATCTCGTTTTGGCGCTGATTGCATGTACGGGACTGCTGATCGGCAATTTTAATCGTCGGGGACAAACAAAAATTATTTCGCTTTCGGTTTTTGCTATGGTTGTTATACAAGGGCTTGATTTAATTTTTACAAACTTGGCGGGGCGCTCGCTTTATTTTGTGCCGTTTTTGTATTTGAATTGTTTTCTGCCGCTTGTGGTATGCGTTTGTCTGCTTCTGTTTTATAATCCGTTTTTATGGGTTCGGCTTAAAAACCGCGCAAGGGAGATAAGATATGCGTAAGTTTTTGCCGATGATGCTCTTTGTTGCGGGAGGTCTTGCGTTTGGCGCAAAAGCAGATCCGATTGCGGGTGAGTTGTCAAAAAAAGAAGTAAGATCACCTCATGTCACGATTGAGCCGAAACAAAATATTGCAGATATTTTGCACGTTTCGTCTTCCGAAGAAAACGAACCGGATATCTATTTTGATGCAGATGAATTGACAACAGATGAAAATCAAAGAACAATCGTTGCAACAGGTGATGTCGTCGTCAAAAGAGATCAATTGACGCTTTATGCCGACAAAATTGTTTATGATGAAAAAACAGATATGATCACAGCCCATGGAAATATCAGGCTTGTAGAGCCGGAAGGGGCAACAATTTATTCTGATGAAGTTAATTTGGCAGCCAAGTTAACGCGCGCAGAAATGAATAAAATCAAGGTGATTATGAGAGATGAAAGCAAACTTTGGGCCGAACATTTCCATAAAAAAGAAAACAATAATAAAGTGATGCGCTACGTAACATTTACGCCTTGCGACTGTTGCGAAGTAAACGGAAAAGCACCGCTATGGCGTATTCGTGCACGCAAAGTGACGCATGATGCGGCAAAAAAAGATATGAATTATAACGATGCATTTATAGATGTTAAAAACGTCCCTGTTTTATATACGCCGTTTTTTTCTCATCCGGACCCGACGGTTAAGCGTCGTTCAGGCTTTATGCCCCCGAAAATCGGGCGCACAAGTTATTTAGGCGGAACCTTACAATCAAACTATTTTTGGGACATCAACGAACATGCCGATTTTTTGTTTTCGCCGATTTTAACGGCAGATAAGGGCATCGTTTGGGGCGGCCGATATAGAGGTTATTTAACAAAAGGATATGTGCAACTCGAAGGAACGTATTTACGTGATGACAACAAAGAGCGCCCGAATGACAGAGGAAATCTTTTTGCCAATATGCGTTATGAACTGACAAATAAATGGCTGTTTTCAAGCAACATCAACTATTCTTCCGACAGTCTTTATCTCAAAGAATTGTCGCTTGATAAAGATGATCAGGCATGGCTGACCTCAGATGTGTCGTTAAGGCGCTTTGAAAACAGAAATTATACATCGATTCAAGCGTATTATTATAAATTAATCAGTTATGATTTAAGGGAACATGATTCGGCAGAATATAATCGTCTTAAATATAACAAGCCGTTTGTTATGCCGATTGTTGAATCGGAATTTATTTCTGAGCCGAGTTCCATCGGATCATATTTTAAGAACACATTCAGCCTTGCCTCTCTGTATAATTCCGGCGGTGCTCAATCTCAGCGTGCAACGATGATTAATTCTTTTAATCTGCCATGGACGAGTGCTTTCGGCGAGCGCTATAAAATTGTCGCATCATTAAAATCCGATATTTATCACATTGAAGAATATCAATACAACATCCGTAGCAAAGACTATAGTGGAAACCCGATGCGTGTTTTTCCTCAGTTAGGTATTGAGTGGAAACTGCCTTTTGTTAAAGCTTCCGACACTTCAAGACAAATCATCGAGCCTGTGATTGTGGGTGTTTTAGCCCCCAATGGAAACAACAAACCACACCGAATTCCCAATGAAGACAGCCAAGATGTGAACCTTGAAGATACAAATGTGCTCGATTTAGATCGTTTTGCAGGTTATGACCGAAACGATACGGGAAGCCGCATCAGCTACGGCTTTAATTGGAATACATACGGAAACATTATGGGGCGTACATCAGCATTCTTTGCCCAAAGCTATCAGTTCAACGAAAAAACAAGCTTCAGCGAAAGCACTGAAACAACGGGGCACCTCTCTGATTACGTCGGACGCATATATGCCGCACCGTCAAACTATTTAAACCTGACATATCGTTTCAGACTTGACCACAATGATTATCAGTTAAAATATAATGAGCTGGCCACGCGTTTAGGAACAAATATGTTGAATTTATATGTCTCATACATATATCTTCAAAAAAATAAAAATGCTTCAGAAGCCTTATCGGAGCGAAAAGAGATATACACATCAATTCATGCGGCTCTAACACGTGATTGGTCAGTCAACATCTATAACAGACAAGATTTATCACGCGGTGGCGGTTCTTTGGAACATGGGGGAAGTTTGGTTTATGAAGATGAGTGTTTTATGTTTGTAACAAACGTCAAAAAATATAATTCAAACGATCCTGATTTAGATGATTCATATGAATTTAATTTTTCATTTTATTTAAAAACACTGGGTGGCTTAGGCTCATAAAGGAGAAAAAATGTATCGATATCTTGTTTTGATAATAAGTTTAGTGATTTCGGCAAAATGTTTTGCGCAATCTGTCTCGGCAAGTGATTTAGATGCCGTCGCGCGCAGCTCAAAGGGAACGTCAATTATGTTTGCTCAGCCCTTAAGCGAGGAAGATATAGCATATCAAGAAGAGATGAAAGCACGTGAGCAATATGAGCGTGCAATGCGCGAAAAAGAAGCTTATGAACAAGAAATGCGCGCAAGGCAAGAGGCGATGGAAAAAGCCGAGAAAGAACGTCAAAGGGCTTTAAGACCGGTTAATTTGTTTGGCAACTCATTAAAAATGTATGCCATTGTTAACGGCGAGGTCATCACAAGCAGAGATATGCAAGATCGCGCAAATGCATTTGTGGCAACGACTCAAATTCCGATAACTTCTCAAAACAAACAGATGGTTTTAGAACGTGTGTTGCAAGGGGCTGTCGATGAAAAAATAAAATTGCAGGAAGCTAAGAAAAACGGTATTGAAATCACTGATCAGGAACTCAATACCGGTATGCAAAATTTTGCAAAGTCAAACGGGGTGAGTGTCAGCGAATTTAAGAAAATGCTCAAATCAGCCGAAGTTGATGAAAAAGCCTTCAAAGAACAACTCAAATCAGAAATGGCATGGGCTCGTTTGGTTCAAAGCAAAGCATCTCAAAGTGTTAAAGTATCACGAAGTGAAGTTAAAAAAGTAATCGATTCCATCACCCGCGACACTCAAAAACAAAAGTTTATGGTTTCGGAAATCGTTATTCATAAAAAAGACGGTGCGCATATCAGCGAGTTGGTTCAAATCTTAAGACAGGATCCGCGCTTTGAATTATACGCAATGCAATTTTCTCAAAGCGCCACAGCCAAAAATGGCGGGAGCTTGGGCTGGGTTAGTTCCGAACAACTTGTCACCCAGCTTTCTTCAAAGCTTGCAAAGATGAAAGAAGGTGATGTTTCAGAGCCGATATTGGTCGGTTCGGATTATTACATCTTAAAACTTGAAAAGAAATATACCCCCGGCGTCGATAAAATGCCGATTCCGTCAGAAAAAGAAGTTAAGGAGATGCTTGAAAACAAAAAGATGGAAGAAGTTGCGGAGAAATATCTTCGTGACTTAAGAAACAAGGCGATTATTGAGCGGAAAGCATAAATGGATTTTCAAAAATCATTAAGACAAACGGTTGAAGATTATGGCTTAATGGCCAAAAAGGCACTTGGTCAAAACTTTTTGTTAAACCAAGACATCACAGACAAAATCATTCGCCTTTCGCTTGAAAAGCAAGGACGCCGAAATTTTGAAAAAACAAATGTTTTGGAAATCGGCCCCGGCCCCGGCGGTTTAACGCGCGCCATCTTAAAACAGACACCGAAAACATTAACGGTTATTGAAATGGATGACAGATGCATCGAAATTATGCAAGAGCTGAAATCTCAAACAAATGTTGAAATGAGCATCAAAAATGCAGACGCACTCGAAACTGATATTAACGATTTGGGACTTGCGCCTTTGCAGATTGTCAGCAATCTGCCTTATAATATATCTGTGCCGCTGTTGACAGGTTGGCTCAAAAAAATGGATAAAATAGAGGCGATGACCTTGATGTTTCAAAAAGAGGTTGCCCAAAGAATTACGGCACCGATAAAAACAAAAGATTACGGCAGGCTTTCTGTTTTGGCTCAGCTTGTGTGTAACGTCCAAAAACTTTGGACATTAAGCCCTGATTGCTTTGTGCCGGCGCCGAAAATTTATTCGACGGTTTTGTTATTTGAGCCCTTAAAAGACATTCCCTCAAACGAGATTTTGGAAAAAGTTGAAAAGATAACTTCGCTTGCTTTTTCGCAAAGGCGAAAAATGATCAGACAAAGCCTTAAAAATTTGCCGGATATGGAAAAAAGATGCGAAGCCGCAGAAGTTGATTTAACCTCAAGAGCCGAAGAAATCACTCCTGAACAATACCTAAAAATGGCTGAATATGTATATTAATCCGTTTAATCGAAAAAAATGACATATACCGCACATTTAAATAAAAAAAGACTTGATTTTTGATAAAAAAGATGTATAAGGTTGTTTCCGTTAGTTGGCGGTTCGGGCTAAATGGCATGCCTGACTGCTTGAGATTAATCCATTTTAACAAAGGAATAGGATAAAATGCCGAAAT
>OMQZ01000099.1 GCA_900313355.1 uncultured Rhodospirillaceae bacterium | reverse complement strand
GTCTTCAGCGGCAATAAACGCATTTTTTACTCTGTCAGGAATTTTGTTTACGGGCACAAACAACCTTTTTTCGGCAGCGTATTCCATTAAAAGCTGTCCGTCGCCGGCAAACAAGCGCGTCGTTACGGCAGGCTCATATTTTTCAAGCTGCTTATAATCAGGCAATGTCGAACTGATTTGTCCGAAAAAAATGGTGATTGCAATAAGCATTAAAATCAGAAAAAACAGGCCAGCGCTGACAATGGCAGAAAAAAACTTAAACATTTCGACTCTTTACTCGTTAAAAATTAACATACTCTACAAATAAATTGATACAAAAGCAATGATTTTTTTATCCTTCAATCTGTTCTATCGCCCATTTTTTTAAAGAGACTTTATCGGCTTTGCCTGTGGCAAAAACAGGGAAGTCTTCTCTATATAGCAAAACGGAGGGAACATAAAGCTCGGATATTCCGTTTTTCGAACAAAAATCCATAAAATCTTTTCGTTGTATTTCTTTTTTGTTGGATACAAGGGCAATTTGTTCTCCCTTTTTTGCGTGCGGAACCGCAACAGCCACACATTTAAAATCTTCATCTTTATAAATCTCTTTGGTGTAGGTTTCGACAGCAGTTAAAGAAATCATTTCACCGCCGATTTTTGCGAACCTTTTGGCACGGTCAATGAGTTTGATGAAACCGAGCTCATCAACTTCAACAACATCGCCCGTGTGATACCAACCGTCTTTTAAAGGCTCAATGACACCGGGATTGTTTGAATACATATAACCAAGCATGACGTTCGGACCTTTGACAACAAGCTCTTTGCCGTTTTCAATTCCTTCGACGTCATCTAAACGCATTTCAAGTCCGGGAACGAGTTTTCCTAAGGTTCCGTATTTATTAAATAGCAAAGTATTGATTGTTAAAAGCGGAGAGCATTCGGTTGTGCCGTAACCCTCAAGGAGCATAACACCTAAGCGCTCGGACATCATATTGCGTGTTTCTTGTTTGACGCCTTCGGCACCTGCGATGCAAAGCCTGATTTTTCGGAAATCGTATGGATGAGATAATCTTGCGTAAACTTTATAGAAAGTATCGGTTGCAATGACCATCGTGGCTTTGAGTTCATACAAAAGCTCTGTGATCGTTCGATATTGCAAAGGAGACGGGAACAAGAAAACTTTTGCACCTGTTAAAAGCGGAAATAATGTGCCGATTGTTAAGCCAAAGCTGTGGAACATCGGCAAACAATTGAAGAGCAAATCTTGTAAATTAAGCTGAGCAACACAACTTGTTTGAACAATGTTTGAAAAGATGTTTGAGTGGGATAAAACAACGGCCTTGGGTGAGCCTTCGGATCCTGACGTGAATAAAATAACAGCAGGATCTGAGGGATTTTGTTTGACGGGGGTTTGTTTGGTTTTGTATAAGAACCATGCTCTTATTTTTTCAAAGAGTGTAACGGTTTTTGCAATGTCTTCCAAATAGTGAATTTTGATACCGCTTTCTTCGAGTTTTGCAATTGTTTCTTCAATTTTTCCTTTGGCAACAAATGTGCGGGAGGTAATGATATTTTTGACAAGAGCGGTTCGGCACATTGAGCTGACAAGTGACGGTCCTAATGAAAAATTGAGCATAACCGGCACACGATTGTATCCGGATAAACTAAAAAAGCTGATCACATTTTCAATAGAGTTCGGGAGCATTAAGCCAACGTTTTCACTGTTGTTTGTGAAGGCTGAGAACTTTTTTCCTAAAATGTGGCTTTTGATGATAATATCCATATATGTTTGTGGCTCACGTTTGATGTCTTCAATAATCAGGCGTCTTTCAAACGGGCTCGTCTTTCCGTAAAGTTTTGAAGTTCGAATGAGCTTTTTGAAGAGGGCAACGTTGTCTCTGAATCTGGATTCAAAGCGCAAACGGTTCAGAATCATAAACGGTTGGTCACGCAAGTAATCACGATTTTTCTTTAATGATTCGTTGACAATAACATGTTCGGGCTTGTGTATGCGTACTCTGATTTTCGGCATCGGGCGATGGGGAACGGCACCGGTCGTGTCGGAAAAAGGACTAAACTCCGCACCACTGATCCAAATCGGGACAAACGGTGCATTCGTTCTATCCAAAATAATCATCGGGGCTTCATAGATTTTCATCATATCGCCGTTGTCGGTCATCATTCCTTCGGGGAACATCACAATTGAACGGTTGTGATTAACAACCTGAATGACCTTTTTAATGTTTGCTGGATCCATATAGTTGAATTCGGTTTTCGGTGCATGACCTAAAAAGAACTTAATCCATTTGTTTCGATAAAGCTTAGGGTGAAGCAAAAAGAAAGGGTTGTTCGGCAGGTATGCAAATAAGATAATGGGATCAAGCCATGAGACATGGTTTGAAATATAAATCGCTTTTTTAGGCAATTGTTCGGGCGGAACATCAAATGCGACACGAACCTTTAATAAATGTAAAGCCAAACGAAGTAAAAAACGAATAAAATCTTGCATACCAAATTCTCCTCCATACTTTATAAAAAAAATGATTTCAAATAGCAACAGCTTTTTTTAT
>OMQZ01000155.1 GCA_900313355.1 uncultured Rhodospirillaceae bacterium | reverse complement strand
GAAGATACACAACGTATCAGCCTTGGTATGAAACAACTTGAAAAAGATCCTTGGGAAGCCGTTGCCGGAAAATATAAAGTCGGCGATATATGCAAAGGTGTTGTCACAAACATCACAGATTATGGTGCATTTGTTGAACTCGAAGACGGTATCGAAGGTTTGGTTCACGTTTCAGAAATGAGCTGGACACGCAAAAACGTTCATCCGGGCAAGATTGTTTCAACATCTGAAGAAGTTGAAGTTAAGGTTTTGGAAGTTGATCCTGAAAAGAGAAGAATCAGCCTCGGCATCAAACAATGCCAACCGAATCCTTGGGCAGCTTATGTTGAAGAGCATCCGGCCGGATCAGTTATTGAAGGCACAATCAAAAACATCACGGAATTTGGTTTGTTTGTTGGCTTAACAGATGAAATTGACGGTATGATTCACCTTTCAGACCTCGCATGGGGTGAAAGCGGTGAAGAAGCTGTTAAGGCTTATGAAAAAGGCCAAACAATTAAAGCCAAAATCATTGATGTTGATGTTGAAAAAGAACGCATCAGCTTAGGCATTAAACAACTTGATGAAAACAATGCGGCTCTTGCTTTGGAAAACCTCAAAAAAGGTGATGTTGTCAAAGCAATTGTGACAGGCATTGATGAAAAAGGTGTAAATGTTGAAGTTGAAGGCATTCCGGCTTTAATTAAGAAGGCTGATCTTTCAAAAGATAAAGAAGGCCAAAATCCTGAAAACTATCACGAAGGCGATGTTTTGGAAGCAAAACTTACTTCTGTTGATAAGAAAAACGGAAAACTTGGTGTTTCTGTGAAAGCTTTTGAAATCGAAGAAGAAAAGAAAGCATTGGAAGAATATGCAAATTCTAATGACGGAAATACTTCTTTAGGTGATGCTTTAGGTGAAGCTTTGAAAAAAGCGAACTAATAAGCTTTAAGCAAAAAAAGAACCGAGCATTTGCCCGGTTCTTTTTTCTTTAAAGTGTAAACAAAAAAGGAACCTATTTTTTTTACGATTCCTTATGCAAATAATCATACCTTAATTTTATTGAAAAGTCAAGAAAAATCAATTTTATAGAATCGTAAAAAAAATAGGTTCCTTAAAACTTTACGTTTATGCTATCAGAAACGTAAAAGTAAAAGGAGAAAGAAATGAATAGAAAAGTCCTATTAATTGTGGTGCTGTTCTCTGTTTTTATCGTTCATAAGGTTGTGGCCTATGAGGCATTTTATGATGATAATGGTAATATGATTAAAGAGGTTTACAATAACGGCAGTTATGCAGAATTTACCTATGATGGAAACAACAATCTTTTGACGAACACAATATATGGAGGCGAAGGAATGCCTCCCTCAAAAAGGTACGCATATACTTATGACGCCAATAATAATATGACATCATCTTTGGTATATAACAGTGCTGAAGATATTGAGCGAGACTATCCGATTAATAAACAAGAATGGACTTATGATTCAAATAACCGTCAAACATCATATGTGTATTATCATA
The DNA here is from genome assembly GCA_900313355.1 of uncultured Rhodospirillaceae bacterium. Taxonomy (GTDB): domain Bacteria; phylum Pseudomonadota; class Alphaproteobacteria; order RF32; family CAG-239; genus UBA1254. The sequence goes on along the minus strand of OMQZ01000155.1, from coordinate 851 downwards.
CCGACTGGTCAATAATTAACAACGCGCCGGATAGAAAAGAAACGTGGGATTTTGATGATACTTCAGGCAAAGAAACATACTTGCTTTATAAAACGCCGGAATCCGTTGCGGCAAACCAAGCTGATGAGAAAAAAGAAACTATTTATAATGAAGATTTGCAATACTATAACGAGACTTACTATTATACACAAGAATCTATTGCTTCAGATGAACCGGATTATAAAAGAGAGGGATGGTTTGATGAGCAAAAAGGAACATGGAATACAAAATATTACGAAACATCAGAATCTATTTCTTCGGGAACAGCTGATTATATTGAAGTGTATCATGATGAAAATGGGCAGTCTGAAAGATTTGATTCTCAAGGAAGAATTAATGGTATCCAAGGTATGGGGATTGAATATAATGAAGAAGGTCAAATGAAACGCCTTATCGGTCCATGCTATTATTGATTTAAATAGGAGAAAAAAATGAAAATTAAAATATTAGTAGCAATCTTTGTTCTAGGGTGTTTTGTTTGTAATCAATCGGTTGCTTGCAATGATATGAACATTGAATATGGCGACGGAGGGGGTGTAACAGTTAAAAATTATAATGGTGAGGTTGTCGGGACATATGAAAACATTGATGATATGTTTTTGCAAATGTTTGGATATATACCTGAAATGCAGCTTTCTGAAAGCAGTATGACACCACCGAGCAATCATAATACTACTTCTTCATCATCATCTAACAAACAAAGAGGACGATTAATTTATACTGTTAAAGAAGCTGAATCTCTTTCTAAACCGACTGGAAATAAGTTCCGTATTCGCTATAAATAGGAAAAAGCCCGATTATGTCGGGCTTTT
>OMQZ01000149.1 GCA_900313355.1 uncultured Rhodospirillaceae bacterium | reverse complement strand
CGAAGTTGCGGGCATTTTAACAAAGTTCAGATTAGATAGTGCTTCTATTATTGCCGGGTTGCTTCATGATACTGTTGAGGATACCGACACAACAATCGATGAAGTTCGCAATCTCTTTGGTGATCAGGTAGCTTCTTTGGTTGATGGTTTAACAAAACTTGCTACCATTGAACAAAAATCAGGCAACAGCAAACAAGCTGAAAACTTTCGAAAACTTTTACTTGCGATGTCTGATGATATCCGGGTTTTACTGATTAAACTGGCAGACAGATTACATAATATGCGCACACTTCATTATTGCCCTGAAGACAAAAGAGCGAGGATTGCAAAAGAAACACTTGATATATATGCTCCTTTAGCCGAACGCATCGGTATGCAAGAAGTCAAAGATGAACTTGAAGAAATTGCATTTGCCGAACTGTATAAAGAAGCTCATGATTCAATTATTGCCCGTCTGAGCTTTTTACGTGAGCAGGGTAGCGACATTATTCCGAAGATTATTGAAACTTTGGAAAAAGATATGTCGGATAATGGTATTGAGGCGACAGTTACAGGGCGAGAAAAAGCGCCGTATTCAATTTGGAAAAAAATGCAACAAAAAAATGCGTCCTTTGAGCAACTTTCGGATATTATGGCGTTTCGAATTTGTGTTGATGATGTGGCAGCCTGCTATCAAGCTTTAGGTGTCATTCACAGCAAATATCATATGGTTCCGAGGCGGTTTAAAGATTATATCTCAACTCCGAAGCCAAACGGGTATCAATCTATTCATACCGGCGTTATCGGGCCTGAAAATACACGTATTGAAATTCAAATCAGAACTTATCAAATGCATGAAATTGCCGAAAAAGGTGTGGCGGCACACTGGGCATATAAACAAGGTCAAAAAGCCGAAGGTATGCATTTCCGCTGGATCAGAGAACTTTTGGAAATTTTGGAACAAGCTGATAATCCTGAAGAATTTTTGGAAAATACAAAACTTGAGATGTATAACGATCAAGTTTTCTGTTTTACGCCTAAAGGAGATTTAATCGGACTTCCTCGCGGTTCTACGCCGGTTGATTTTGCTTATGCCGTTCACTCTCGCGTCGGAGATACCTGCGTCGGTGCAAAAGTCAATGGAGAAATTGCGCCTTTGAGAACTGTTTTGCAAAATGGTGATCAGGTTGATATTCTAACTTCAAAAGCGCAACATCCATCGACAGAATGGGACCGCTTTGTCGTTACAGGAAAAGCAAAAGCGGCCATAAGACGATATGTCAGAGCAACAAAGCGCGAACAATTCGTTGCTTTAGGTAAAGAGATTTTGGAACGTTTGTTCAAAGGTGAAAATCTTGAGTTTTCTGATAGAGTTCTGGTTAACGTGTTACAAAACTTTAATGCTGAAACGATTGATGATATTTTCAGCAAAGTCGGTGAAGGGCTTGTTACCGGATGGGATGTCTTAAGGGCGGCATATCCTGCCTATAAACAATCTAAAATTGAAAAAGTTGTCAAGACTTTAAAAGCGCCTCTGTTTAAGAAGAAAAAGAAAACGGAGCCTCTTAAAATTAAAGGTCTTATTGATAATATGGCCGTCAGTTTCGGTAAATGTTGCCACCCGTTGCCCGGCGATAGAATCGTCGGTATCGTGACAACAGGCAAGGGGGTTACCGTTCATAAAACAGATTGTAAAGCTCTTGAAAAGTTTAATGACCAGCCGGAACGTTGGCTCGATATTGATTGGGGCGATGAAGCCGTCAACGAATCACATACGGCGCGCATTAAAGTTATGCTTGCAAATGAACCCGGCGCATTGGGTGATTTATCAAACCTTATTGCCAAAGAAGGCGCAAATATTTCAAATTTGAATATTGCAAACAGACTTGTCAGCTATTTTGAGTTGTTAATTGATATTGAAGTCAAAGATGTCGAGCACTTAAACCATATTTTATCGACATTAAAATCGTCAAAGGTTGTACATTCTGTTTCAAGGGCTTCAGAATAAAGAAAAGAGGAATTCACATGGGGTGTGATATTCCTCTTTAGAATGCTGTTTTCAGGGCTTCTTTGTTTGTCTCTTGCAGTTCGAGGACCTTAGTGTCCCAACAGTGTTTTGAAAAATCGAATGCCTTGGTCTTTTTCCATCGTACGCTAGAGTATAACCGTACACCCTGCCATTTTTGAAAACACATGTTTCTGATATCAGTATCACCCTTGATTTACATTCTTAAAGTATGTCAAAGAACTCAATAATTTTCATAATTCGTTTAAAGTATTTCTTTCCTATTGCCTTTTTTATCAAAAAGCAAGCATTTTTTTCTAATCATCAATGTTTTTCAATACTTCTCTTGCATACTCACGAAGTTCTTTGTTTTGAAGCAGAGACAATTTGATGTTGGCTTTGGCTAAATCATTGTTCGTGCCGCAGTCAAAACGCATCGTTTTTGCTAAAACACCGGTTAGTTTTTCACCACGTTGAACAGCCAAGTTGATAGCATCGGTCAAATTAATTTCGCCGTTTGTGCCTTTCCTGACTTCGGGCAATAAATCCATCACGACATTCGGCAAAATGTAAGGGCCCATACTGGCATAGTTCGACGGCACATTTTCCAAAGCAGGTTTTTCAACCAACCCTTTTGCATGAACGACATCGCCATCACGCTCGGCATCAATTAATGCACCGTAACGAACCATTTGTTCTCTCGGGAATTCCATAATGTTTTCGACCACGCCGCCTTCTTTTTCATAAACATCGCAAAGCTGTTTTAAAATACAAGGCCCGTTTAGGTTGATATAAACATCATCGGGCCACATCACAATAAAATTGCGCTTTCCAACATATTCTTTTGCCATTAAAATTGCATGACCATTACCGAGAGGCTTATCTTGCAAAGCAAATGAAAACTTCATGTTTTGAGGGATAATATCTTCTAAAATTTTGAGAAGATCTAATTTGTTTTTTTCTCTTAAGTGATTTTCTAAAAAAGGATAAGGAGCATAATATTGTTCGAACAAATGTTTACAAGACTGATCACTGTAGATAAAGACAATTTCTTTGATACCGATTTCTCTGCAACAATCAACGGCATATTGGATAATCGGTAAATTGTTAAGGGTTAAAAAACCTTTATGTAAAACTTTTGTGGCAGGTAGGTTGCGTGTTGATAAACCGGCAACTGGTAAAACACAAACTTCCGGTTTTTGAAACATTAAAAAATCTCCTTAAAAATAAAATAATTGTTATGCATTATATATAACCGATTTTTTTTAAATAAGCAAGCCTGCAATTTCAAAATCAGAAGAAATCAATTACTTTTTCTTCTTAAATCTTTGAAATCAAAGGATATAATTTTTGATTTAAGAAGAAAATCAGACTCCTTGTTTTTTTACGATTCGTTAAATTTTTTTGTTTAAGGTTAATTCAATGCCATGATTAATTTTAAATTTTTTTGTCAAATTTGTTTGACAAGTTAGTCGGTTTATGGTATATGGAAAATAAGGTTCCTTTTTCTTTTACGATTCTGGTTCCTTGTGATAACAACAAAATATTTTAATTTAGGGATAAAAAATGATGACATTAAGACAATCAACAAAAGAACAACCTTTATCGCAAGCAGAAGTTTTGAATTATGTTAAAACGCATCGTTCAGAAGTTTTTGAAATTGCAAAAGTTGCGATTGACGTAGAATTAACAAAAGCAAAAGGCGGTGAGCTAGTTGAGACGAATGTTTTGGCTCGTGACGGACGTAAAATTGAAGAAACAAAAAATACGGCCAAAGAAGGACAAGCCATTGATACGAGAAAATGCATTAATGGGGATAAAGATCAGTATGCTAAGAAACCCGAAAAGGTTACTAAATTGTATGAAATAGAAGGTGGTCGTTCTTATGAAGACCTTGCGCCCGGTGAAACGGTTAAAGCAAAAACGGTTGGTGGTGAACACCGTCAGGCCATTGTTGCAGCAGAAGATTTGTATCTTGACACAACATGGGGTGAAGTTCAGTTTGTCGCTAAGGGTGGCTTAATCACCATTTCTGGTGAAGAAGCAATCGGAAATAACAACCCGTGTGATATGGTTTTGGTTGTTGATGGTAAAGAGTCAACTGTTGTTATGACAGAACCAGTTTATAAACAACGCAAAGCTTTGGAAGCACAAGGCGCTAGATTAACACCTGCTGTTGAGGGATTTTTTGCTGTAGCTGCTGAAGAAGATCGTAAAAATCCGTATCTTCAAAATACGCAGACACGTTCAAACAGCCAAGAAATGTAATTTTTAAGCTTTGTTCGGGCAGAGGATAATCTCTGCCCGAATTTGTAAGGAGGTACAGTGATGCGACAAGATTATAACTTTAAAAACAGGAAAAGGTGGCCGGAAATAACAAGTTTTAGAAAGGAATAAGATAATGAGTGAAAAAGTTTTTTTAAACAAAAAAACGGGGCATGATGATTTTCATGTTTCGGATCCTAAATCGCATTTTTCATTTCTTGTTGGAGGCGCAGAGGCAATACTTCCGACTTCCAGAGGAGGATGTGTTGTGGTTGATGTCTCATATTCGGAAAAGATTGTCAGCTGTGACCATGAACGTGTAACCAGAGCCAGGGGTGAAATGACATTGAATATATATAAATTATCTTTTTTAGAGTATAAAATTTATCAAGGATTAAAAAAATTCAAAAAAAAGGCAGATGTTGTATCAGAGCCTGTCTTATCTAGGTCAAAAGATGTTTATTATCGTGAAGGCGATGAAGTAAGTGGAAAATCAAATTTAAGTAATTATATGGAAGATAAGTTTTTTGGTTTTGATGATATAGAAGGAGAGTCAAAATTAGCTGTTGAGCGTGCAAGACGCCTCATTATAGAGGAATATAAAGAACAGGAAAAAGAATATATTAAAAGTGTAGAAGAATATCGCAAAATGGAAAGTGGTGAAAGTATTGTTCTTGATCTTAAAAATGACGGCCGCGAATAAACTTCTTATCTTTTTAACTGAAAAGCCTCTCGTTTGAGAGGCTTTTTGATTAATATCTTCTTCTTGTCGTTTTTCTTCTTGTTGTTGTGTATGTGCGGCGTTTCGTTTTGGTTAGATTATCCGCGATTGTATCAAACAACGCACCGCTTTTGTCTTGTGTTTTTGACCCGACGAAAGCACCGACAAGCAAGAGCCAAATCATTTTTAAGAATTTCTTTTTTTCTGTTTTTGAAAGCCAGCCCCAAATACCTTTAATCCAACGAATAAGGAAAAACTGTTTTTCTTTTTCAATTTTTTTACCTGATGTTTTTTCGAGAACAACTTGGTCCGGTTCTGGCTTTTTCTTTAATACTGGCTCAATTTTACAACGATAAGGCTTTAAGATTTCTTCAATACCTTCTGTTGAAATATATGCACCATGTATGCGTGATAATTCACCATTTCCGGCTAAAAACAAGGCGTCACCGCGGCCAACCAAATCTTCGGCACCTGTGGTGTCTAATATGGTTTTAGAGTCAACACCCGAAGCTGTTTTGAAAGCCATTCTGGAAGGGAAGTTTGCTTTAATTGAACCTGTGACCACATCAACAGACGGACGTTGTGTCGCAAGAACTAAGTGGATACCTGCCGCCCTTGCTTTTTGAGCTAAAATCTGGATTTTCTTTTCAACTGTCTTATCTGATAAAACTAAGTCTGAAAATTCATCAACGATGGTTACAATATATTGCATATTGCCTTCTTTTTCATTGTATTCCTCAATGTTTTTCGTCAGGCTTTTTTCAAACAGCTCGTAACGTTTGTTCATTTCATCAACAAGGAGCTGTAAAGCTTCTGAAGCATCAGCATTGTCTGTAATAACCGGCATATACATATATTTTTGATCGTTATAGACCGAAAATTCAATGCGTTTCGGGTCAATCATCACAAATTTCAGTTCATTTGGCTTTTTGCGTTTGATCAGCGAAATGATAAATGCGTTTAATCCGACAGACTTTCCGGAACCGGTTGCGCCGGCAACGAGCAGATGAGGCATCTTTGCTAAATCTGCAAACACCGGCGTTCCGTCTATTTTAACACCTAAACTGATAGGCAAGGCACCTTTTGCGTTTTTTGCTTCATCTGATTCTAACACATCTTCAAGCGGCACGGTTTGAAATACATCGTTTGCAATTTCGAAACCGATACATCCGCCCTCACAAACATTGCTTATACGCAAGGTTTTGACACCCATTTCGCGCGCAATATCTTCAACTGAAGAGGTAATATTCTTGATTTTTGTTCCGGGTTTCGGTTTAAATCTGATTTGTTTGATTAAAGGACCGACACCTTCGCCTTCAACTTTTCCTTCAACACCATAATGGGTTAAAATTTCTTCTAATTGATGCATTTTTTATCCTTTCTAATTTGCTTTTAACATTTTTTCGGGGGCTTCAATTCCGAGCAAATAAAGTGCTTGTTTTAATGCGTCGCGCACCAAAGCGGCGAGCTTTAAGCGCGAAGCTTTAATTTCATTATCAACAGCGCTCATAATCGGGCAGGTGTTGTAAAAAGAGCTGAATATTTGTGCTAAATTATACGCATAATCTGTCATAATACTCGGTTCTTTTTGCTCTGCCGTACGGGCAACCGCATTTTCAAAAGCGGCTAGTTTCAAAGAAAGCGCGCGCTCATCACTTTCTGATATGATGATTTTGCCTTGCGACACACCGCTTTCGTCTGCTTTTCTTATAATTGAATTGATACGTGCAATGGCATATTGAATATAAGGTCCTGTCTTGCCGTCAAACTTTGCAAAATCTTCCAAATCAAACACATAGCCGGAAGCTGCCGTATTTTTCAAATCTTGGAATTTGATGGCAGCCATAGCAACTTCACTGACCAGTTTTTCAATTTCCGCTTTGCCGTAGCCTTCAACCTCATTTGGTTTCGGCATAGATGAACGGACTTTGTCTTTGCTCATTTCAATCAAATCTTTAAGGTTCATCACGCCGCCGTCACGCGTTTTGAAAGGTTTGCCATCTTGACCGTTGACTGTGCCGAAGCCGACATGTTCCAATTTAGTCGATGGGGCAATCTCAAGCATTTTGGCAACTGCAAAAACCTGTTCAAAATGAAGCGACTGGCGTTTATCAACAACATAAATAATTTCATCGGCTTTTAGGTCATCAACACGCATTTTAATGGTTGCAATATCCGTGAGCTGATAGCCGAATCCACCGTCGGATTTAACCAAAATCACAGGAGGCATCGGTTTGTTTGTTTCGGGCAATCTGATAATTGTTGCACCTTCGTCAACTTCAGATATACTTTTTTCGTTAGCCAGTTTGACAATTTTTCCACACATCTCATGCGCATCGCTTTCACCAAGCCATAAATCAAAATGCGCATCAAGTTCGTCATAATTTTCTTTAACGGCGGCAACAGAAACGGCTCTCAAATGCTTCCAAGCTTTAACATATTCTTTATTGCCGTTTTGTAACTCTGCCGTGATCATGCGTGCTGTTTCTGCGGCTTGTTCATTTTCTTTGCAGCGAAGGTTCGCTCTTTTGTAAAATGATGAAATAGACTCAATATCATATGTTTCAACCTTTGATAAATCACCATCTTCAAAGATAATTTGTGCCAAAATCATCCCCATCGGTGTTCCCCAATCACCAAAATGAACATCTGAGATCACATTGTGCCCGACGAATGAGAGAACACGGCGAATGCTTTCGCCGATCACTGCAGAGCGTAAATGCCCGACATGGAGAGCTTTTGCCACATTCGGACCGCCGAAATCCATCACAACATTATAAGGAGTTTCAGTTTTAGCACAACCAAGGCGCGAATCGAGTGCCATCTCGTCCATATTTTGTGCAATAAACTCGTTTTTGAGTTTGATATTGATAAAACCCGGGCCATCGACTGAAACTGTTGCGATATCATTGTCCAATGCTAAAGTATCGGCAATCTTTTGCCCGATTTCACGCGGATTTTGTTTTAAGGTTTTAGCTAAAGCCAAAGCCCCATTGCACTGAAAATCACTCAAATCCGGTCTGTCTGACGGCTTAACAAAAGCAAATTTTTCATCAAAGCCCGAAGTTTTAAAAATGTTTTTGATCTTTTCATTTAATTGTTTTTCAAGAGATAACATGTTTTTTCCTATTTTTCACATTTAAAAAATGTATGTGTTGGTAACAAAAGTTTACAAGAAAAGTGGTTTACGTCTGTTTGAACGGCGTG
>OMQZ01000089.1 GCA_900313355.1 uncultured Rhodospirillaceae bacterium | reverse complement strand
TGTTTTGCGATTCTTAACTTCAACAAAAACAAGAACATTTTTTTTGAGTGCGATAATATCAATTTCACCGGCAGTTGTGCCTCTGCCTGTGATATAATTCTTCTCAAGAATATGATATCCTTTCAGCCTAAGATAAACACGCGCCATAAATTCGGCAAAATTTCCGGTTTGTTTTTTATTCATCTTTTAGCTTTAACCCTAAGGCATAAATTTCACTTTTTTTTCGCCGACTTAAAAGAGCAACTTCTTGTGCCGCATCTTTTAGGCTCATTTTTTTAAGCCTTTTTTTGAGCTCTTGAACGACATCAACTTCATTTTCTTTGCAAAGAGGAGGCGCAATCATCACAACAATTTCACCCTTTGGGGGATTTTGCAAAAAATGTTCAATCAATTCTTCGGCTGTTCCGTTGATACACTCTTCATAAACTTTTGTAATTTCACGCGCAACAGCCATTTCGCGATTCTCAAAAATATTTTTTGCGGTTTCAAGAGTCTGCAAAAGTCTCGGAGCCGTTTCGTAAAAAACAAGAGTCGTATTTATATTTTTAAGCTCATTAAAGAGATCCGTGCGTGCTTTGAGCTTATTTTCGATAAACCCGGCAAACATAAAACGATTCGTGGGCAATCCTGAAAGCTGCAATGCGCAGACGACGGCGCAAGCTCCCGGAACGCTATAAACTTTTATGTTTTCTTGTCGGCACAATTTCACAAGTTTATATCCCGGATCGGAAATAAGCGGCGAGCCTGCGTCGCTGATCAAGGCAACGGTTTTGCCTTCTTTTATGAGAGAAACCAGATTTTTAGAAACGGATTCTTCGCGGTGATCTTCATAACAAATAAATTGTTTTGTTGTTTTGAGCCCCAACAATTGGAACAATTTTTTTGAAATACGCGTATCTTCGCAAGCAATCACATCAGCACTTTCCAAAACATTTTTTGCACGCTCTGAAATATCTTCCAAATTACCGATAGGGGTGGCAACAATATATAATCCGTTGTTCAACATTTTTGTTATCTCTTTACTTTTCATTTTTTTTAAGTTAGATATTAAGTCATATTGTTTAATATTTTAAGGAAAAATTCAAGTGTTTAAAAAAATAGCCTTTGCATTTGTGTTAATGATTTTAACGGCGTGTAACCAAATTCTGCCGTCAACAACGCGTCAAACGACAACGTCGCAAGGTTTTGGTTTTCGATACAATCCCTTTGATGTGACAGATTACGAAGAAGGCTATGAAGATTATTCATCTTCAGCATTCAAAGTTGCGATGTTGCTCCCTCTTTCGGGAAAAGCTTCTACTTATGGAAAGGGTATGCAAAATGCGGCTATGATGGCGCTTGAAGACACAAACAATAAAAACCTTGAAGTTCGCTTTTATGATACAAAAAGCTCACAAGAAGGGGCTCAAAATGCGCTTTCGACAGCTTTGGCCGGAAAAGCTCAGCTGGTCTTGGGCCCGTTAATGGCAGATGAGGTTTCGGCAATTTCTTATCAGGCAAGAAACAAGGGTGTGCCGATTATTTCATTTTCGACGGCGCCTCATGTTTTAGGCGATGGTGTCTACACATTAGGACTGTTGGCGAATGAACAGGTTAAACGCATTTTAAGCTATGCCGCTTCTCAAAATCGACGAAACGTTGCTGTTATCGTTCCCGATTCGCCGGCCGGATTAAATATGGCAAAATCAGCGGTCTACACAGCCGCAGACAACGCAATGACAGTAACAAAAATCGGTTTTTATGAGCCGACCACGCTTGAATTTTCAAACCTTGTTCAGCAAATGAGTGCAAGCAAAGATTTTGATACCGTTTTGATTGCTGAAACGGGAAGTCGCTTAAAAGCGATTGCCGGAACATTCGGATATTTTGATATCTCTTATCCTGATGTTTTATTTGTCGGAACATCTGTTTGGGAAAACACAAATCTTACAAAAGAGACGACATTATATAAAGGTGTTTATCCGGTTATTTCGCGTGTACATAATGATTATTTTGAGAAAAAATATAAAGACCTGTTCGGTGAAACACCAAACAGCCTTTATTCATACGCATATGACAGCATTGCCTTAGCATCAGCATTGAGCAGGCAAGGGGACAAAAATTTATATACTTTGATTGAAAATCCGGATGGTTATATAGGAATAAACGGCTCATTCCGTTTGTTTGGAGATGGAACGAACGAACACAATTTAGATATTGTGGAAGTAAACTCTTCGGGCTTGAAAAAAGTCAGTTCATCACCGAAAAGTTTTGGCGCCAAACCTTAT
>OMQZ01000146.1 GCA_900313355.1 uncultured Rhodospirillaceae bacterium | reverse complement strand
GTAAAACTATTTTTTTCAATTTTTTTCTCCTTATTTTTGAACAATTCTTGCATCTCTGAAACCAGCAGATTGTAAACTTAATAATTTATTATGAGCCGAATCTTCGCTAAGAGGTCCTAACCGAACTCGATAATAAAGCACACCATTGACATATGCCTCTTCAATATCTGTGGAACCGAACTTCTTAAGTTTATTTTCAAACTGTAAGGCTAAATCTTTTTCTCGAAATGAGCCGGCTTGTATAAACTTTCCGCCCGAAGCTGTTGTCGCGCCCGAAACGATGATTTGAGAGGAGTCTGCTTCTGAAACCGAAGCCCCTGAAAGAATCGGCATCTCAACATTTTGACCCAGAAGTGCATTTTTCAACGCTTTGCTCTCCTGAGCCATAATTTCAACCTTAACTTTCGCCGTTCCTTTGGTCTGATAGCCTAAAAGTTGAGCCCCTCGTTTTGAAATATCTATAATACGCTCTTTGGCATACGGTCCTCTGTCGTTAACTCTTAACACCAAAGATCTCCCGTTTTCCAAATTCGTCACTTTAACAATAGACGGCAAAGGCAAAGTCCTGTGCGCCGCTGTTAAGGTATTCATATCATAACTTTCACCGTTTGCGGTTTTTTTGGCATGAAAGTCATCCCCATACCAACTGGCAATACCGACTTCCGAATAATTATAGTCTTCTTTCGGATAATACCACCGCCCCATAATTTGATAAGGATTTCCAACCTTGTATACACCGCCGTATTGTTTAATCACAACAGCCTGAGCCTTAGGTGACAAACCGGCAAGTTCAGGCGTTCCATGAGTTGAACATCCCGCAACAAAACAAAACAATAAAAAGATTTTGAAGTATTTGAGCATATTTATCTTATCTTTCGTTCATAACAGATAAGATAAGCTAGCGTTTTTTTTAGCTTTCATCAAGCATGATTAGAAGGTTATACAATAAAAATCTTTATTTAAACTACTTATACCTTATGCGTACCGAATTAACAGAACCATCTTTACTAACTGATTCAGCTTCTTGAATAGTATAAATCTTTCTGGCCCACAAGAGCTTCCCTGAGGAATCTGTTTGTTTGATAAGATTTCCGCCTTTATCATATTTAGACATTGAACCATCTGACTCATATACTGCCAAAAGATTACCTTGAGAATCATAATCATAAAATTTTCCATCCTCACTTAACAAACTCAACTCTCCTCCTGCATATTCGCCAAGTCCTGCACAACTAGGCCTATACCAACCACCGCAATTTCCCTGTCTCGCTGTATGATAATCTACCAAATCATTATAAGCCCCCTTCAATTGACCATCAGCATCATAGACCAACATCTTACCTTGGTCAGTATATTGATAAGTCTCAACAATCGGCCCTGTCCATGAAGATTTTAAACCGACAATATTATTATCTTCATCCAAAACATACACCATCCGAGCTGAATGGTGATTATATTCACCTATAACTTCACCGGCACTGTTGTATGCAATGTAACTAAAATCATTGTTAGATATTGAAGAAGTCCGATTTCCATCCTTGTCATAAATATGCATAATATACCCATCAGGACCTTGCCCTGTCCCCCGCCCTGTTGTAATCCGCGAAACAACATATGATCCATCTTCATGATAATAAGTTTTTTCATTAAACTTTTTCGGCCCTGCAGCATCCGAAATTTGCGCAAAAAAAACAAATAAAATTCCAAAAATCAAAATCTGTTTTGTGTTCTTTTTCATGGTTCCCTCTCTTAAAAACGTAAATATTAAAAAAGCTATTTTCTCTTCTTCTTTTTGGGCTGAACCGGAACATTAAATCCGAGTTTTGCATTATAATTATCAATTTTTTTCAAAAGCTGATAATCCGGATACCCGTCTTCATGCATTTTTGCCTTAGCTTGAAGCTTTTTAACCGCTTCTTTTGTCTTCGGACCGAGTTTTCCGTCAATCTTGAGATGGGTACGCAAAATTTTGTTAGAAAATTTTTGCACTTTTTCAATATCTTCATTAGTCAATGCGAACTGTCCGTGTGCGGAAATCTGTGCATACTTTTGTGAATTTGAAACATAATCAGCAAGCAAACTGACCGCCAAAGCATAATTTTCAGACCTATTCCATATCATAATGCGTCTGAAGTTGCCCAAAACAATATAAGAGCGCCCCTTCCTTCCATCCGGAATAATAATTGACGCTTTCAACTCCGGATTAATCTTCAATTTTTTGCCGTTTTTATCTAAAACGCCCATATTTGACCATTCTTCAACAGTTTGTCTTGTTTTATAACCTGTCAGAGTATAATCAAAATTCCATGGCAGCCGAACTTCCTGTCCCCACGGCTCATCAATTTTCCAACCTAAATCACTCAAATAATTCGCAGCCGAAGCAATTGCATCATCAAAGCTGTCCCAAATATCAATCACGCCATCGTTATCATAATCTATTGCATAAGCATTATATGTTGAAGGCATAAATTGAAAATGCCCCATAGCTCCGGCCCAAGAACCGAGCATCTTATCATTAGAAAGATCAAATTTATCCATAATCTTCAAAACATGATAAAGCTCATTTTTAAAAAACTTAGCACGTCTGTTATTGTAGCTCAGGTTTGTCAAACCGTCGATTAAATGATATTTACCTTTATTTTGCCCGAAATTTGTCTCCACGGCCCAAAATGCCGTCAAAAATGAAATTGGAACTCCGTATTCTTTTTCAATTTTGCTATATTTTTTTTGAAGATCTTTATAATGTTCTCTGGCATGTATTACTCGGCTTTCGCTGACCAAACGATTAAGATAATCCCTTGAAGTTAAAACAAATTCCGCTTGTTTTTTGTCTTGCATAATAACTTCAGGTTTTGGATGATAATACGTTTCTTTACCATAAGCTTGCCTGATTGTTTTTTCAGAAATTCCTTTAGAAATCATCTCTTGTTTCAAATTTTCTATAAACGTAAGCCATTCCTTCGGCGGTGTTTTCACATCAGAAGCCGCAAAGCAAGGATTTATCAGCAGAAAAATCCCCAAAAACAAACAAAATTTTACATTTTTGAAAAACATGCGAACCTCTTAAAAGCTGCAAATAATGTAAACTGTTTTTTTTTAATAAACAAGTAATTGTTTCGGTTATAAAGATATTTTTAAGCACAAAGTTCTTCAATGATTTTATTTAAAACCAAAAAACCTTTATCCGTTGCAAAAATCCGGTCTTTTTCATTTTTAATCAGTTTTAATTCTGACAATTCATCAATTTTCAGCTGAGGTACAACTTGATTAAAACTCAAACCGCATATTTGCTCAAAATATTGTTTTTGTATCCCTTTTTCAAGCCTTAAGCCCATAAGAATCAACTCTTGAGCTCGTTCATAAGGGCTTAGTTTTTCATTAATGTTCGGATATTCCAATGCATAATGTTGCCCATCCGCCTTCAGCCTGCCGTGAGCTCCCTTGCCTATCCCGATATAATCATCTCCCATCCAATAACATTTGTTATGAACCGATTCGTATTTTTCAGTGGCAAAATTGGAAACCTCATATCTCGGATAGCCGTTATTTCTTAAAAAATCGACTGTTTGCTGATACATTTCGGCAGCCTGATCAACTTCCAAAGCTTTAACGCCTTTTCTTTCAAAAACCGTTCCTTCCTCAATCGTTAATTGGTAAAGAGACAAATGTTTAAAGCCGAAAGACACCGCTTGTTCTAATTCGCTCATCCAAGAAGACATTGTCTGTTCAGGCCTTGCATAAATCAAATCCATTGAATGATTGTCAAAAACACATAAAACATCGTCTATACTCTCTAAGGCATCTTTCAGGGTATGCGTACGCCCCAAAAATTTTAAGTCTCTCTCATTTAAAGCCTGAACACCGAGTGAAAGACGGTTTATGCCGGCAGCATGAAGATTTGAAAACATTTCCGTTTTGTTCGTGTTAGGATTTGCCTCCAACGAAATTTCCATATTTTGCCGAACAGACCAAAGTTTATGGATATGATCAATAAGACGCTCTATATATTGCGGCTCAATAAGCGATGGTGTTCCACCACCGAAAAATACCGAACGTATCACACGATTTGGAAGCATTTTATGATAATCATCCAAATCTTTGATATATTTATCTATAACCTCAGCCTGATTGATGTTGCGATCAACAATTTTGTAAAAATCACAATACGGACATTTACTTTTACAATACGGCCAATGAAAATATATCGAAACTTCCTTCTCCATGCATTCACACTAAGCATTTAACGGCATAAAAACAAGTTTTATCTTAAGTTTATACATGAAAGAAAAAATCTTGACAAATTAAACAAAATAACATATAAACAAACCAATTACTTATCATTGTAAAACCCTAACCATTAATATATTATGTGTAAAAATTATTTGGAAATGAGGGATAAGAGAAACAATACTCTCTACCCCCTCTTGATGGCAAAGCCCATCACCGAATTCCTTCGCGATGCCTACGGAATTCTCGTCAAGGATATGCAGGAAGAAGGTGTAGATACTGTCCAACAACTCAAGTCTGCCAACAACTTCCTTGCGTTCTGTGAAGAGAACAAAGAATCGATTGAAGCTTTCGGCTTGTTCATCCGCGACCACAGAGGGGTCTACGACAAGTACCCCAACTTCTACAACTGGCAGACATTCGAGCCTTTTGTAGAAGCCATTTTCCGCTTCTACATCGACATGCCGAACAAATCTCGGCTTCTTGAGATGACCAACAAGTATGCCCTCGCCGGGTTCGCCATGTATGATGATGACGTCGCTCGTTTCGTGCTTGCCAATTTCGACAAGTACACCGAAATCAAAGACAAGGTCGAAGACGCACACGGCCGCGCCATCACCATCCTCGAGTCCATCTATTGGGAACTCTGCAGAACCCGGGGAAAGATCGGCTCACCGAACTGGGCCCTCAAGGTTCTGATCAAAAAGGTCTATCGCGACCTGTAAGATCCAGACAATCAAAACAAAACCCCGTGCATCACGCACGGGGTTTTGCGTTCGAGAAACGCGGTCAGTCTTTGATAAATTCGCTGATGTCAGGGATGCGCTCGATCCTCATCGAAACGAAGCTTCCTCCCTTCATGTTGTTCAAAAGCGCACGAAGCGCCGACTCATTTTCCTTTGCGAGCTCAGGATATTTCTTGAGGATCTCAAAGAAACCTTCGAAAGTGAACTGATCAGAGTGGAACGCATCCATCCTCGTTTTCGGAAAATGATTCTTAAACCAACGGCGAAGCCCTTCAAGAGCAATGTCAATGCCACTGACACACTCCCGGCGTCCTTTCTGAAACTCTGACATACCATATTCGCTGATAGCGCGACTGGAAATAGAGTTAATAGCCTTTTTAGAGGCCAGTAGTGCGGCATACACCTG